>NZ_CALJRX010000350.1 GCF_937976265.1 uncultured Haemophilus sp. | reverse complement strand
GTAATGCCGCATCTCGATTTGCATCATAAGGGAACGTGCTAATAGGTTGCTGAGCCCTAAAACGAGGGTAGAGCTCGCTGTTATTAATAAGCAATTTACCACCTAACCAGGATGTTTCGCGGATTTGTGCCGGACTCAAGGCAAGTTGGCTTGTTTGTAATTTTTGACGAGCCGGGATATAGCATTGTTGCACAAATTGCTGCACTTCAGTTAATAATGCTGGGTTAGTGATTTTTTGATGTTGCACTTCAAATCTAACTTGACGTAAATCACGCTGGCAAGGCAATACTGCAGTCATACCATAAGTTAGACCTTTATCCACTTTGTGCATCAACATCCACCAAATAGGAATTCGGGCTTGTCTGTCTCCAAATGTTGTCGTAAATGGCGCATAGCCTGATTTATCCGGGGAAGCAGGGACTTTATAGCCACATTGAATAGATGAACGTTCATTGTATTCAAGGTTATTCAATGAAACCGGGATAAGAGGGGCTAATGTCAAAACAACGATAAGCATTGCTGGAAGGAGTTCAATTGTGAGCCAGCGGATTAATAAATCCCCTTTCTCACCTTCATCATCCCCTTGTTTAGCTACGTCACGCCAAATTTTAAAGATCATTCCGATAAGCGGAAGAAGCCATAACCCTGTTCCAACAAATAACGCAAAAACTCCGTTATTAAGCAACCAACCAAGTAGAGTCAGGAAATATTCAAGATAACTGTCAACTGAGAATGTCATATTTCCCCCTAAGCTAAAGTAATTTGTGTAATCGCTTCAGCAAAAATTAAAATCATCGCAATTAACCATTTTGCTTTTGCCGGCATAGAAGATGGTTGGCGACGAGAAATGGAATAGACCATCAACATAATCGCACCATATAGTAATAATCGTACTGCAAACCATATCCACTGCGTTTTAATAAACCAAGCACGAATATCAACATTCTGAAGATATTGAGTTGCAAAGATGCCAATTGCAGTAAGGGCTAAAAATAAAAATAAAAGGATAGCAATAAAACGGAGTACATTTTTAAGCCATCCTCTTGATTGTGGCTTTTTACCTTGAGACATCAGGACTCCTTATTCATTACCCACAGTCTTATCCCCAAAAACTGGGGATAAGTCTGCAGGAGATTCCCAAATTGCAGCTAATTTCCAAAGCAAATATTGAATTAACCAATATGCATCAACGTGATCGGTTAATTCCACATTAAGTCTAGCTGGCCAGTTTTCGGAAGAAAACACAGGTAATTGGAAACGCCCGGAGATATTAAATAATAAATGCACTTCACCTTTATCTCCTTTAGCGTGTACTTTCCAACTTGATTGAGTAAATACACGCTGAGGAAATGCGCTTAATTGGCAGTTTGAACCAATTTTTGTCTTAATTTTTGCAATGAAATGCAGCACGTAGGCTTTCACCTCATCAGAGGTAAAAGCAAGTGATTGGATGCGAGGCCCAATGTCAAAAATACGATGAAAAGTCATATTAGGATTAGGCTGCGATTGAGTTAAGTTCGTCATTGACTGCAATCCCCCGTTTTTTGTCTAAGTCTTTAGCAACCATCAATGCCGCATCTAACTCAGTACAGTTATGTTCCATCATTAATTGTTTACGTTGTGCTTTCTCGTGTTTTTCAGTCATCCCTAGTGCTAAGTAAAGACTAGGTGGAACAACACGGAATAAGGCTTCCATATTGGTTGCGAGCACCACACCTTCAGTATATTTCTTATCTGCTTTTTTCGCAGATAACAACATCATTTTCTGAGCTTCGGATAAACGACGGAAACGGTTTACCTGTTCGACTTCATCATTAGAAAGGTTAAGTAATTCCCACCATTCAACCATGCTGAGTAATTTATCAGATTCATCAGGGAAGTCAGCCATATTCTGTGTGGCCAACCATAACCAAATACCCAATTTACGCCACATTTTAGAACCTTTAACCAGGAACTTCGCTAGAAGTGGATTTACGGTAATGATATGCGACTCATCCGTAATGTTCACGATAGGGCGGAAACTGTGTTGATATTTTTCACCTAATGAGTTGATATGGTTAATTAGGGAAATATACGAAATCGCTAATTCAGCTTCATAGCCATCACGTGCAAACATCGCCAAATCGACAAGTGTAATATCAGCTTCAGGCCAAATTTCCCCTTCACGGTTAAAGAATCGACCATTTACCCCAGTGCAGAAAATATCCATTGCTTCGGCCATATCTGCAAGACGAGATGCACGTTCCGGGCGAATATCTTGGCGACGACTTAACTCCTCAAGTGCAGCTTTTACATCCCCGGTTAAAACTTGACGAGGTGGGGTCTCTTGTGAAGTTTTCTCTGCAGCTAATAAAATAGCCTGGCGAATAGCCGAGCGGTCAGCACGGCTCATTTTCTCATCTTCCTTCGCTTCTCCCCCGGTGATCATTAAGCGAGCGGTTAATTCCATTTCCGCAAGTAAGTCTCGTTGTTCCTCGCCTTCATCTTCATTATCGTCATCATCTTGAACTTCAAGATCGATATCCATTTCCAATAAACGATGCGCTTCAGAGAAGAGCGGTAAAGCGATGTTACTACTTGGCTCAAGAGATACCCGGTTAACCGTTAAACCGTAACGCTCCGCATAATCTGAAAACAATCCAAAAGAGTTACCCGCTTCTACAATAAACAAGCGAGGACGGTGCACAGCCATCAGTTGCGCCATTTGTGCGGTTAATGTTGCCGATTTACCTGAACCTGTAGGGCCTAAAATAAGCTTATGCGCATTTTTAGTCCGGTCTTTAGGGTTTAGTGGGTCAAAATCTAATGGGCTTCCACCGCGGTTAAAATAGGTGATTCCTGGGTGTCCCGTTCCTGTCTCACGACCAAATACAGGTAACATATTCGCAATGTGTTGCACCCAATAATATTTGGTATAAAAACGAGATTTTGCATCTAATTGAGGATTAAAATTCATCGGTAGCCAGCGTAAATAGCTATTAAGAGGCGCAACTTCGTTGCCTTCTTTTACCGGCACTAAATTATTACTGAGTAAAACCGTTCTTAATTCTCTTGAGCGAATGCGTAGCTCTTGATCGTCTTTCCCTCTTACATAGAAAACCATGCCAGCTTGATAAAGCTTGTGTCCGTCTTTTAAATATTCAGTTACTGTGAGGGCATCTTGTTTTAAATAGATAGACTCATAGTTATTACCGACAGCTCGACTACTTAATTTGTCTAAATGCGCCTGTAATTTATCTTGAGGATGAATGACTACAGTGATAGCCATAATGGTTGATTCCGGCAATAAATCAAATAGTGCATTAATATTACGACCTCGAGTGACTTCGCCTGTCATGTGGCCAACATCCGGCTGCTTACGAATATTATCAACTACAATGACTTCGTGAGGTTGCTCATTAAAATACCAATAGCCATTTTTACTTTCCGGTGGCGTAAAAAAGAGATTTTCACTAAAATCTTGGTCTTGTAATGGTAGAGCAGATTCATCCTTAGAGAGTGATAAAAGATCATAGCAAGCTTTGTCATCGAGTCCGTTAAAATAGCGTGATGGATTTGGATTAAACCATTCTAATAACCAACGATGAATTTGTGTTTCATTTTGGCGTTCCATGGTTAATCCAGCTGTGATAAAAGCACTTTGAACACGATCACAAGCTGTATTTAATTTCTCGATTGTATCTGTCTCATTATTTCCAGCATAACGATAAATAACCATGCGTGTTTTACGCACTTTTCCAGCCCATGCCGTATTTGTTACCCGGTCATCAACAAACAGCCCACCTGGTTTGCCTACTGCTTT
>NZ_CALJRX010000349.1 GCF_937976265.1 uncultured Haemophilus sp. | reverse complement strand
ATTGCGGCACTTAATGAACACCGTGAAAAAGTCGTATTTTTACTTTGGGGAAGCCATGCGCAGAAAAAAGGGCAATTTATTGATCGCAATCGTCATTATGTTTTAACTGCCCCGCACCCTTCTCCACTTTCTGCACATCGTGGTTTTTTAGGATGTCATCACTTTTCTAAAACCAACGAATACTTAAAGCAAAATGGTTTAACTGAAATTGATTGGCAAGTTTAAGATTGCGATTCAACATCAAGCGGGAGATTCTTTTCCCGCTTTTCTTCCTTTTTCTGCTCTCGTCTTTTTTTAAAAAAATCACTCAATTTCTGACCGCACTTTTCTGCCAACACGCCAGAGGTAATTTCTAACGTATGGTTCATTTTATAATCATCAAAGAAGTGGAAACGAGAACCTACAGATCCCGTTTTATAATCTGACGCACCAAAGACTAATCGTTTAATCCGGCTATGTAAAATCGCGCCCGCACACATGGTACAAGGCTCTAGTGTGACATAGAGTGTGGTATTGAGTAGACGATAATTTTGAATATTTTGTGCGGCGTTACGCAATGCGACAATTTCAGCGTGAGCGGTCGGATCATTTTCAATGATGGATAAATTCCAGCCTTCACCAAGAATATTTCCTTCATCATCCACCAACACAGCCCCGACAGGAATCTCGCCGAGTGCTTCTGCACGATCGGCAAGCATCAGGGCGTGTTGCATAAATTTCTCGTCTAAATCTGACCGCACTTTGAATGCCTAAACAGAGAAAGGATATTTGATTGGTTCGTGAGATTGATAGCCCACCACCTTGAAATCATCCATCGTTACCCAAGTTTCAAGATCTTCAAGGGTTTTAATATCAGGATTAATTTCTAATTGTGGTGAAGGGAATGGCTCTCGTTTTAATTGTACATCACGCATTAACTCAAGTTGGTCTTCATAAATATGCGCATTTACAATTTTATGATATGCCTTACCCGGTTTATTACCGGTAATTTGCGCCATCAAAGCAAGGAAAGTAAAGACCTGAATTTGATTGAAGTTTAAGCCAAGTGGCACATCACAAGAGCGTTGGTAGCTCGTTAAGTGCAATGTATCGCCTACTAAAGAGAAAGTGTGTGTGTGCATGCAAGGACGCAAACAGCCTAGATCAAATTCGCCTGGATTGAAGAAAGTCAGGATTTCACCGCGATCATCAATGCCTCGACTTAAATTGTTCACAATTTTACGAAGTTGATCGATGGTTTCGCCATTCGGTTTACGCCATGCTCTGCCTTGTACGCCATAAACGCGGCCCATATCATCTGTGCCTTTACGATGTGGATTGGCAAGCCAAGCGGCATTTTCATTGGCATTGGCATCCCATGTTTTGGTGCCAAGCTTGCGGAAGTCAGCGGCGTTATCATAACCACGGATATAACCTAAAAATTCTGCAATTGCGGCTTTCCAATAGCTTTTTCGCGTGGTAATTAAGGGGAATTGATTATTGGCAACATCATATTCTAAATCCGCATTAATCACTGTAAGGCAACGCTTGCCAGTACGCTCGTTAGCAACCCACTCACCTTCATTTACAATGCGTCGACAAAGATCTAAGTATTGTTTCATAAAAAACTCCCTACTGATGAACCGCACTTTTCGTGCGATTGTATGCCCATGCCATAATTAATCCACCACCGATAATCATCGGTAAGCAAAGAGCTTGGCCACGTGTCATGATGCCTAAGAAAGATTCCACTTCAGGCTCACGGACATATTCAACGATAAAACGGAAAATCCCGTAACCAACAAGGAATAATCCAGCCACCGAACCTACTGGACGAGGCTTTTTAATAAAGACATTCAAAATAATAAACAGCACGAAACCTTCTAAGAATGCTTCATAAAGCTGTGAAGGATGGCGTGGTAATAACAATGGATCATTTGGGAAAATCATGGCCCAAGGCACATCCGTTTCTCGTCCCCAAAGTTCTAAATTGATAAAGTTACCAATTCGTCCCATTCCTAAACCAAATGGAATCAAGGGCGCTACGAAATCTGCCGTTTGCCAAAAGCTTCTTTTTTGAGAATAAGAGGTCAAAATCATTGAGATAATCACCCCAATTAATCCACCATGGAATGACATTCCTCCTTCCCAAACACGGAATAAATACAGCGGATCTTGCACAAAATGATCAAAATTATAGAAGAAAACATCACCAATTCGGCCACCTAAGAACACGCCCATAAAGCCATTAAAAAGTAACGTATCTACTTGTTCGACTGTCCAGCCACTGTTTGGCTGATTGGCACGACGAACCGCTAGCCAACGAGCAAAAATGAAACCTAATAGATACATTAAGCCATACCAACGCAGCCCAATATTGCTGTCACCTAAAGTGAAAATAGTCGGATCAAAATGTGGAAGCATCAAAAATTCTGAATTCATAACATTCCTTATTTCATAAACATATCAACTGCGATTGCAATTAATAGCAAGGCGAAGCCTTTTTTCAAGGTGGGTACAGGTAGCTTAGACGTCGCTGTTGCCCCTAATTTAGAAGTAAAAAATGAGGTGGCCGTAATACCAAGCACGGCTGGCAAATAAACATAACCCAGAGAATAATCCGGCATGGAAGGATTGCCCCAACCACTCACTATAAAGCTCAACATGCCTGATAAACCAAGAAGTGCCCCACAGAATGCGGAAGAACCGATGGCTTTTTTCATATCAATCCCGCGGGAATTTAAAAATGGCACGATAAAACCACCGCCACCAATGCCTGCTGCGCTTGATGCCATCCCAATGAGAATACCACCAATAACAGAAGCTTGCGTTGTTAAAGGTTTGGTTTTCCCTGTGCTTTTCTTAATAGAAATCACCATTTTAGCCGCTAAATACACGACTAAACAGGCAAAGATTTTAGCGGATACATCACGATCAAGTTTGCCAATAAACAAACCGGAGATAAAGACCGAAATCATGATCACCGGTGCGAGTACTTTTACTGCACTCCACACAATGTTACCCAGTTTATGATGGCGCTGTGCGGAAGAAAATCCGGTAATCACAATAGTCGCAAATGAAGTCCCTAAGGCTGTGGACATCAACAGTTGATCTGGAATCCCCATCATCGGCAATAAATAAACCAATGTTGGGACAATAATTAATCCTCCACCAATGCCAAATAATCCAGCGAGAAAACCAACAACAGACCCGACAAGCAAACAAAGTAGAATAAAAGTGAGCATTATTGCCCCCTTGACTTATAAGATGAACGTTTTTGATATTTAGAAAAACCACTTTTACGCGGCGCATGATAAGGTTTATTTGCCTCATGCTCTTGCGTATTTTCAAGTAATGTCTTTTCGTTACCAAACATTACTTGAGCAAACTCTTTCATCGCTTTGCGATAAACATCTTTCTTAAAGGACACAACCTGACGTACGGGATACCAAAAGCTCACCCAACGCCAACCATCAAATTCCGGTGATTTTGTTGTGTTCATATTAATATTTTTTTCATCCCCCACTAATTGCAACAAAAACCAACGTTGTTTTTGCCCAATACACATGGGTTTGCTGTCATAACGCAGCAATCTTTTTGGCAGTTTATAACGCAACCAATGTTTAGAGGCATAAAGCACCTTCACATCTTTGGGTTGCAAGCCTACCTCTTCATATAATTCACGATACATGGCTTGTTCGGCACTTTCGTTATCGTTAATTCCACCTTGCGGGAATTGCCACGAATTCTGCCCGTATCGTTTAGCCCAAAGCACCTGCCCTTTGCGATTACAAATGACAATGCCTACATTTGGACGGTAGCCATCAAAATCGATCACTATCGTTCACCTTAAATTTTGTACAAAAATAATTTGTAGATTGTTTCATAAATTCGCTTTTTTATCAACCGAATGGGCATATTTACCCTATTGTGGATAACTCTGTGGGTAACACTTGGATAATCTAAATTTAACTGTGTATAAAGATCAAAAAATGCTTTTCACACTTTACTTTTTTCATTTTTGCATAACCTTTAATCAAAAATTTTCCGAAAAAAATGACCGCACTTTTTCTCATCAAAGTGCGGTCAAAAATTCAGCCATTTTTTAATTTAAACATTCCTTGCCAGGTGAAGAAATAACAGCGGTGAGTTATTCAATATTTCTGTGGATAAAATTGTGATTGAGTAAATTGCATGTGTTGCATAACTCTTCTCAGCATTTTAGTTTCAATTTTAGAGCGGGATTTTTATCTTTAATTTCATAAAGATAAAGCTTGTTCACAGAAACCAGCTTATTCACATTCAATCAAAAATTTTAGTGGTTATTTTTTATCCAAGCCTTTTTTGACTAACGCTAAATAGCGTTCCCATTCAAAATATTGACCTGGATCGATCTTACGACCAGGCGAAATATCGCAATGCCCAACGATACGATCGAGCGTTATTTTCGGGTAAGCTTGCATGATATCTCGTGTTAATGCAGCAAGTACTTGGTATTGTTCCTCTGTAAAAGGTTGTTCATTACTGCCCTCTAACTCAATCCCAATCGCAAAATCATTGCATTTATCGCGTCCTTCAAAGCAAGAAAGCCCCGCATGCCATGCTCTATCATCGAAACTCACATATTGTGTCACCTTGCCATCCCGTTCAATTAAACAATGGGCTGACACGCGAAATTGATAAATTTCTTCAAAATAAGGATGGATAGTGGGATCGAGTTTGCCTTGGAAAAAATCATCTACATATCCACCACCAAATTGTTCTGGCGGCAAACTGATGTAATGAATGACGAGTAATGAAATATCCTCTACATCAGGACGTTCATCAAAATGTGGTGAAATCACTTTTCTTGTCTGGCTTAACCAGCCATTTTTTATCTTATTCATCTGTTTTTCTGCGATTAAATTTCATTTTTGCGATCTCGATCGCAAAAGGAGTGCGGTCAGTTTTACTTTCATTTTTCCCTTTTACACAATGTTGC
>NZ_CALJRX010000348.1 GCF_937976265.1 uncultured Haemophilus sp. | reverse complement strand
ACGAATAAACACTCCCGAATTGTGATTGGTGACACCTTATATTTAGCGGATAAGGCGATTAAGGAACCCGTTAGTACAGTAAGCCAGGGATTACTAAAACTTGATAATATTGATGTTGATGGTGAAATTCATCGTCGAGATATCGGTTTGAAACAAGATATTAAAAAAGAACATCGTCGTCATGGCTGGAGAGGTAAAAAAGTTTGGGCTGTGTATGGCCGAAATAAACAAAAAATTGACCGCCTCTTACCTGTCGAACCGTTTAAATTTGGGCTGGAACTTTTAAAAATAGGTGAGCCGGTGGAGTCTACTGGCACAATTGTTGGGGATAAATCAGATTTCCAAGGCATTTCATTAGCGGAGAAAACACCTTTAAATACAGATTTAAATGTTCACCGCGTTAATCTAGAAGCAATCACGTCTGGAGTGATGAAAAATAAAGATAACCTTGATATTAAAACGCATTTACCAGATATTTCATTGCCACAGGCGAGCCTTTATAAAATCAACCCCACAGTATCAGGACAGTTTTTGGTTGAAACAGATCCGCGTTTTACACAGAAATCTAAGTGGCTCAGTTCTGATTATATGTTCAAACAGCTGCGAAACGATCCACAAAATATGCTTAAACGTTTGGGCGATGGTTTTTATGAGCAACGTTTAGTGAACGAGCAAATCAATCAACTCACGGGCAGACGTTTCCTTGATGGGTATTTATCAGATTATGATCAATATAAAGCCCTGATGGATAATGGTGCACAATATGCTAAGCGTTTAAATTTGATTCCAGGCGTAGCATTAACATCAGAGCAGATGAAAGAACTGACATCTGATATGGTGTGGATGGTTAAACGCGAAGTGATGTTAAAAGATGGTTCGAAAACAGAAGTACTTGCACCACAGGTTTATATAGTGGGTCGTAATGCTGATATTGATAGCCGAGGCGCAGTGATTTCAGCCAACGATGTGATTGTCAATATTCAAGGCGACATTCAAAACAGTGGAGTTATTTCGGGGCGTAATTTGACCCATTTGGCGGCAAATAATATAGAAAACCTAGGCGGGAGATTGCAAGGGCGTGAGCTTTACTTAAAAGCGAAAGAAACGCTTAATAATCTCGGTGGAGAACTCAATGCAGAAGAGCGTTTAGTGGCTCAAGCTAAAAACATTAACATAGAAAGCCGCACGAGTGAAACCGAGGATACTGGTAATTTTTACCGCAAATCCCTTGTTCAGCAAGCCTCAATCAATGTAGCCGGAAAAGATGAAACAGGGCAAAAAGGCACAGCTCTTTTAATGGCAACGGAAAATATCACAGTAAAAGGCGCTAACTTTAATATTAAAGGTGATGCGGCATTGCAAGCGGGTGATAAATTAAATCTTGACACGATTGAAACCCAAAACAAAGAACATTATGTCTCTAACGCTGATAATTATTACAAGCTTGCTCAAAAACAAGAAGTTGGTACTCAGTTAAATGTGACTGGAAACCTTGATGCTGTAGGTAAAAGTGCGGTTGAAATGCGAGGCGTTTCTGTAACCAGTAATGGCACCATGAATGTGATGTCTGAGGGGAATATTAATATCCAAGAAGCCCGTTATAAAGAGCAGCTTTCTAGTGGTTCAAAAAGTAAATCTAGAGGTTTAACAAGCTCAACGACAGAAGTTTATCGACATAAACACGATTATGATGTTGCGGAAGCCTCAAATTTAGATGCAGATAAGATTTATCTTCATTCAAGCAAAGGTAATGTCACTATTCAGGGCTCAAATGTAGCAGCTGGTAATGGTTTGACGGTGAAGGCTAAAAATATTGATATTCGTGAGGCTGAGAACCGAGTTTATTCTGATGATTTTTATAGCAAGAAAAAATCAGGCGTGTTGGGAGGTGGTATTGGAGTAACCTTTGGTTCTCAAAAACAAACCACAGAAAGTGATCAGACTAAGCTTTATGCACAAGGTAGCCAAGTAGGTACCTTGAACGGTAATACTACGATGATTGCAGAAAACACTTATACTCAAACAGCGAGTGCAGTGAGTGCCATTAAAGGTGATGTAAATATTCTGGCGAAAAAAGTCGACATTAAAGCGGCAGATGATAAATATGAAACCAATACCAAACAAAAATTTGAGCAAAAAGGTTTAACGATTGCTATTACCTCTCCTGTTATTTCTGCTATTCAAGCAGTACAAGGCGCAGTGCAATCAACTAGACAAGTAGGTGATAGTAAGCATGGTCGTGTGAATGCGATGGCAGCAGCTAATGCTGGTTTTGATGCTTATCGGGCAGCTCAATCTGTCGGACAAGCTGCAAATGATGTTGGAAAATTTATGAG
Source organism: uncultured Haemophilus sp. (assembly GCF_937976265.1). Classification (GTDB taxonomy): domain Bacteria; phylum Pseudomonadota; class Gammaproteobacteria; order Enterobacterales; family Pasteurellaceae; genus Haemophilus_D. Next base: position 182 of record NZ_CALJRX010000348.1, on the reverse strand, counting down.
TGACACAGGAAATGTAGATTCTGTGATTGGTGTACAAATCACTTATGGCCAACAAAAAAATGAATCTCGCACGCATACTGAAGGAAAAACAGCCTATAAATCCCAAGTTAATGCGGGCGGAAAAGTAAATATTGTGGCAACGGGTGCCGGAAAGGATTCTGACATTAATATTGAGGGTTCGG
>NZ_CALJRX010000347.1 GCF_937976265.1 uncultured Haemophilus sp. | reverse complement strand
TTTTGGCGGTTTTACGGGTTTCGGTTTCGCCGTTGCGCAACACCAGCCCTTCGGCAATAAACGCTTTTGCCTGTCCGCCGCTTTCGGCAAGTCCGGCCAGTTTCAACAGGTCGCATAAGGCGATGTATTCGTTGTCTTCAAGATAGACAGTGGCTTCCATAATTCAATCCTTTTTAATGATGGCGATATTTTAACATGGCCGTCTGAAAGAAAATCCTCCTCCTGTTTTATTCATTCTGATAAACCCAAGAGCTTTGCAAAATCCTCACGCTTAGCTATCTCTCAAATTCCTTTTTCAAAATTCCTTCCAGTATTTCAAAGACTTTCAAGACCCTTGGTGGCGTAACAGTTTCGTATGGGCGGTATAAAAACAGTTGCCATTTTTGAATCTCCACTTCAGGAAATAAACGAACAAGCTGTCCTGATTTTAGATAAGGCTCACACAAGAAATCACTCAACATTCCTGCTGATTTTCCTTGCAATACAGCCTGTAAATAACTGTATAAACCTGTACTTAAAAAATTGATACGGCGGGGGTTTAAGACTTGCTCACTGTTAATCGGGAAATGCCATGCTCGCCCTGTGCTGAGGTTGATTTGTCCGGCAAAAGGATAGCGTTCTGCCAAATCATCTAATGAAGTAGGTTTGCCTAGTTGTGCTATGAGCTCCGGTGAGGCAACTAATATATCGCCAATGTCCGTGATTTTTTTAACAATAAAATTTTCATCTGGTTGTAAACCAATGCGCAGCCCGATATCAACACGGTGCGTTACGGCATCAAGTTTGCTCATATCGTCACGCCAATCAATAATCAGGTCAGGATAAGGCGCAAGTGCGGTCAATAATTGCGACAGAACACTATCATTAATTTGCCAGCTCGGTACGGTAATGCGTACTAAACCTGTCATGTCATTTTCTTGACGTTGTTTTCTGGAAATAAATAAGCGTTCGCTTTGTGCCAATAAAGCTTGCGCCTCAGATAAAAATTGCTCACCAAAATCGGTCAGCCTAACCTGTCTCGTGTTGCGTTGAAAAAGTGGCTCGCCTAAATAATCTTCCAATTCAGCAATGATTCGTGTAATAACGGGTGGCGAAACAGCTAAGCGATTGGCGGTTTCTTTAAATTGTAAGGTTTCCGCCAGTGAACAGAAAATTTTTAGGCTTTCAAAGCGATTTTTCATACAGTTTATTATTCCATTTTTAGAAATTATAAATTTGTATTTTATAAATTTACTGAAAATAGTTCAATTCCTATAATGCCCACATCAACGAAACAATCACTCTCAAATTAAAGGAGAACACATGAGTAAAAATACATTTTTCAAAACAACCGCACTTGTAGCAGTTTTAGGTTCAACATTATTAGGAGGAAACGCCATGGGCGCATTACCACAAAACGCCACAGCCATTGAAGTACCGGCTCAAACGATTCAATTAACACAAGAATGGGACAAAATTTTCCCACAATCCGATAAAGTAGATCATCGCAAAGTGACCTTTAAAAACCGCTACGGTTTGACTTTGGTTGGTGATTTATATGTACCGAAAAACGCCAAAGGTAAATTACCTGCTATTGCAGTAAGCGGTCCATTTGGTGCGGTAAAAGAGCAAACATCTGGTCTTTATGCCCAAACGTTAGCTGAACGTGGTTTCGTTACCATTGCTTTTGACGGCTCATACACTGGCGAAAGTTCAGGCTCACCACGCAATGTACCATCACCTGAAATCAACACCGAAGACTTCTCAGCAGCGGTAGATTTCTTAGGCTCTTTAGATAATGTTAATCGTGATGAAATCGGGATTTTAGGCGTATGTGGTTGGGGCGGATTTGCCTTGAATGCAGCGGTATCAGACCCTCGCATCAAAGCCGTAGCAATCAGCACGATGTATGATATGACCCGTGTTACAGCAAACGGCTATGAAATCAAAATGCAAGCGAATGCCGATGGCTCATACGACCGCGCACCTGCGCAAAGTGCTGATGCACGTTATAAAATGAAATTGGATATGAGCAACGCACGTTGGGAAACATCAAAAAACGGTTATGCTGACTTGTTACCGGCCAACAACCTTGATCCGAAAAAAGATTTCACGGCGGAAACCCCTAAATTCGTTAAAGAATACGCCAACTTCTACCGTACCGAACGCGGCTACCACCCTCGTAGCGTAAACTCAAACCCTGATGCGTCTTGGACTGTAACGAGTATGTTACCGCTGATTAATATGCCAATTTTGAAATATGCGGCAGAATTGAAAGCGCCTGCTTTAGTGGTTCACGGTGAAATTGCTCACAGCCGTTACTTCGGTGAAGATGCTTACAAAGCATTAGGTAGCAAAGATAAAGAGCTTTACATCGTACCAGGTGCTACGCACACGGATTTATACGACAACAGCACGGGCAAAATTCCGTTTGATAAATTCGAGCAATTCTTCAAAGCGAAATTGAAATAATGTGAATAAATAAAAGGCCGTCTGAAATGAGTGTTTCAGACGGCCTTTGTCAACCCTGCTACAATACAGCTTTTCTTTTTTCGCCGATTTTGCCATGACCGAGCCGACCTATATCCCCCTGCGCCTGCATACCGAGTTTTCGATTACCGACGGTATGGTGCGGATTAAAAAACTGATTGCCAAAGCGCAGG
>NZ_CALJRX010000346.1 GCF_937976265.1 uncultured Haemophilus sp. | reverse complement strand
TTTCTATCTTGATGTTTGCTTGGTAATTGAGGTAAAAACACAGTCTGATACGGATGATTTTTAGCCCAGTCAATCGCATCTTGCGCCGCCTGACGTTGCTTATTCAAATCACAGAATGCATACGGATTAATATACTGTCCCACTAATTGCCCAAATGCCGTGTTATTCGATACTGTTAATTTATCTAAATCCAACACGTATAAAGCCGTAATTAAACGATTTTGACCGCGATAAAACCATTTTACGGCTTCATCACGCAAGCCAAAATCATAGGCTCGAGCAGAAAGTGCAAACATCGTCATTGGGGAAACAAAATCCACTTTTTTCTCAATAATATTGACCGCACTTTCAAAATCTTTTTGTGTATTTTTGAGCAATAATCCATCAATATCTTTATTAATATTAATTTGCTCAAGACGTCCGTCTCGCGCATCGTAATAAGGCTTCACATACATATCAATATGCTTAACCGGCTCTTTTGAAATGGTGCTACAAGCCGTTAATAAAAGTGCGGTTGAAATTAACGTTAATTTTAGAACAATTCGCATGACTTTCCTTTATGATGAATATGAGCTGTTATATTACAATAAAAGAGCCGTGAATTTTACTTCTCTTTCTTCTATAATGCGAAAAATTTTGTTTTATCTCACTCCATGAAAATTCATCTTATTCAGCGCCAAATCACCTTAGATTTCGATAACCAAACTTCTCTGCTTAACTTTTTAGAACAACATCAAATCCACCATGAATATCAATGTCGTTCAGGTTATTGTGGTTCTTGCCGCGTGAAGATCAAAAAAGGCAAGGTTTCCTACGCCGATGCGCCCCTTGCCTTTATTCAACCCGATGAGATTTTGCTTTGTTGTTGTCGGGTGGAAAGTGATATTGAGTTGGAACTGTAATTAAAACTTAACGAACTCTGCCCGTATGCAATTTCACTATTTTTTTGGTGCTATTAAATAACTAAAAAATATAATTACAAAAAATATAAATACTGAAGGTTTAAAAGTGTCTTCAAAGATAAACCTGTAGTTTATATTGGGTGCCTCTAAAACAATTCCAGCAACTATAATCGCTATAGATATACCCAAATAAATAGCTAAAAAAGCAATAAGTAAGGAGAAAATAGTCTTCATCTTTTTCCTGTCTAAATCAAAGATTCATCATACATAAAAACATAACGATCCACACATAACATGTACGGATCGTTATTTAATAAGTGAATTAAAAAATTCTATCTACTCTCTATAAATTATTTAAATCCAACACATCAGTCATATCAAACAATCCGTGAGATTGTTTTTCTAACCATTTACCTGCACGCACTGCGCCATTTGCAAAGGTCATACGGCTTGATGCTTTGTGAGCAATTTCAACGCGCTCACCAATATCGGCAAACCAGACACTATGTTCACCCACGACATCAGAGGCACGAATGGTAGAGAAACCAATTTCATCACGTTTGCGTTCACCTGTAATGCCTTCACGACAAAATACGCCATGTGTTTTCAAATCACGTTCAAGAGTTTTTGCAATGTGTTCGCCCATAGAAAGTGCGGTACCCGATGGCGCATCCACTTTGTGGCGGTGGTGCGCTTCAATGATTTCGATATCGCAATAATCGCCCATCACTTTGGCGGCTTTTTCTAATAGTTTAAACACCAAATTCACACCCACACTGAAGTTGGATGCAAATACAATGGCAATTTTTTCTGATGCGGTTTGAATTGCGGCTTTACCTGCATCATCAAACCCCGTGGTACCAATTACCATTTTTTTGTTATGAGCGACACAAAATGCGATATGCTCAAGCGTGCCTTCCGGACGCGTGAAATCAATCAGCAAATCAAAGTTGTCTTTTTCTGCATTTAAATCATCTGATACTTTGATACCTAACGCACCAATACCGGCAAGCTCACCGGCATCTGCGCCAACTAAAGAGGAACCTTTACGCTCAAAAGCCGCACCTAATTCTGCCCCTTCTGCATTATGTACAGCTTGAATTAATTGACGCCCCATTCTTCCGCCTGCGCCGGCGATCGCAATTTTTAATGTCATGTTTTGTCCTTTTTTATCAAATTAAAGCGTGTTGAACGCCACTATAAATTAAATAGATTCCGAAGAAAATAAAAATCAGCCCTGCTGCATTATCAATATAGCGACTATATTGGCTATAAAACTGTTTTGCAACAGAACGTGAGAAAAGCACCGAAATAATGTAGAAATATAAAAAGGTTTCTACGGTAATCACGGCAAGTGCGGTCAAAATTTGTGATGTTTCAGTAATATTCACTAAAACCAATGACATCACACTGCTGAAATAAATCACGACTTTAGCATTAGATAAATTGACCAATAAGCCTTTCATAATGCTCGTTAAAATCGATTGATTTGGCACATTTGCATTCTGCTTTTCATCAAAAACCGCATTGGTTTTCACTTTTGCCATTTTAATGCCGAGATAAACTAAATACGATCCGCCAAGCATCATCACAATGCCTTGAATAATTGGCATAGTGGCAAAAATAATGGCAAGTCCTAAAACGGCAGCCGTCGCCCAAATTAATACACCAATGGTAATCCCAATCACGCCACCAATAGCTTCTCGACGAGAACTCATGGCTGAAATTCGGCTGACATAGAAAAAATCAGGGCCTGGCGAAAGTAAACCAACAAGATGAATAATCATCAAATTTAGCATGGCAAGCCTACGATACGTAATATCGCAATCACGATAACCGCATAGATTGCTGCTAAAACATCATCCACCATAATGCCAAAACCACTTTCCAGTTTTTGGTCAAAGTATCGGATTGGATAAGGTTTTAAAATATCGAAGAAACGAAACAATACAAAGGCAATGACAATCCAAGTTAATGACAAAGTTGGAATCGCCGCTAACACGATAAATACCCCAACAAATTCATCCCAAACAATGGAGCCGTGATCATGAACGCCCATATCATCTGCGGTTTTTTGACATAGATAACAGCCAAGCGCAAAGCAAAGTGCGGTCAAAATTAAGAAGATTTTTAGTCCAAGGCAAGCTAATAATGCCGAACCTAAAATCGTTCCAACTAAACTTCCCCATGTACCCGGTGCGGGACGAATTAATCCTGAACCAAAACCTAATGCAAGTAAATGAACTGGATTTTTTAAGCTGACTCTATCAAGAGGTGAACTATTCATTATTTATCCTTAAAATGATCGAAACCAGACGGCGCTTGATAATTGATTACACGCCCATCTTTTAAAAAAGTCATCTGATGGTTATTTTGCTGAACAATTTTTCCGATACAGGTACAAGGTACATTCAACGATCGAGATAACGTCTCAATCTCAGATTTTTTATTTGCAGGAATCGTAAAGCAAAGCTCATAATCTTCCCCGCCACTTAATGCAAACGCTTCTGCTTTTTCTAAGCTATATGTTTTTTTGAGTGATGTAGATAAAGGCAAGAAGGATAAATCAATCTCCGCTGAACATTGGCTTCTCGTTAAAATATGCCCTAAATCGGCAACGAGACCATCTGAAATATCAATGCATGAATGCGCGACATTCACTAAAGCTTGACCTAATTCAACGCGTGGCGTCGGGTGAAAATGGCGTTTTACTAAAAATTCAGTATCAAAATCGACCGCACTTTTACCCTGTAAGATCCCATTTAAACCCGCCGCGCTATCACCTAACGTGCCCGATACATAAATTAAATCGCCAACCTTCGCGTTATGTCGGAATAAAGCCTTTCCTTTCGGTACGAAACCTTGTGCCGTAATGGTTACAGAAAGTGGGCCTTTCGTTGTATCGCCACCAATTAACGTCACATCATATTGATTTAATGTATCAAACAGACTTTGACTAAATTGGCTTAGCCAGTTTTCATCAACTTCAGGTAATGTCAGTGCAAGAGAAATCCAAGCAGGTTTCGCGCCCATAGCCGCTAAATCACTTAGATTTGTCGCGATAGCTTTATACGCTAAATCTTGGGGAGAAATGGAAGATAAAAAGTGCGTGCCCTCGACCATTGTATCGGTGGTGATCGCAAGCTGATAGCCTTCTGGAATATGAGTGATCGCACAATCATCCCCAATACTGAAATCAACAAAGTGTTGATTGCCTTTTTGTATTGAGAAGTATCGTCCTATAAGATCAAATTCACCCGTACTCATTTTATCTGCGCACCAAAAAACAAAGGGCAGACATTTGTCTACCCTACATTTGAATAATTATTTGCGACCTAATGCAGGAGCGACTTTATCCAATACACCGTTAATGTATTTATGGCTTTCATCTGCACCAAACACTTTCGCCACTTCAATTGCCTCATTAATCGCCACTTTATACGGTACATCTGGCTCAAATTGAAGTTCATAAACCGCTAAACGCAAAATCGCTTTTTCAATCGGATCTAATTCATCCAATGTGCGATCTAAATAATGGCTCATTGAAAAATCAACGGCTTCTACATTCGCAACGGTTTGACGGAAAAGGCGGCTAAAATAAGGTTTATCCACACCTTTTAAATCTTGATCCACAACGAAAGTCAGCTCCACTTGTTCTGGTGCATTACCAGAGAGCGCCCAAGAATATAATGCTTGAACCGCACATTCTCTCGCTCTACGACGTGGCGATACTTTTTTTACAGGTTCTTTTTTCTCTGTCATTGGAATTATGCCGCATCAATTTGTTGTAAAAGGTTCACCATTTCAAGTGCAGTTAATGCTGCTTCTGCACCTTTGTTACCTGCTTTAGTGCCTGCACGTTCGATAGCTTGTTCAATGTTTTCAGTCGTTAAAACACCAAATGCCACTGGAATTTCAGCTTGCATTGCGACTTGACCTAAACCGCTGCTTGCTTCGCCAGCCACATATTCAAAGTGAGCTGTACCACCACGGATTACCGTACCGAGTGCGACGATTGCATCAAATTTTTTGCTTTCAGCTAAACGACGTGCTACTAATGGAAGTTCATACGCACCTGGTGCACGAACGATTGTGATATTCTCATCTTTCACTTGGCCGATACGTTTTAATGCATCTACCGCACCTTCTAATAAACTTTCATTAATAAAACTGTTAAAACGAGCAATCACCACTGCGATTTTAGCATTTGGCGCCGCTACCGCACCTTCTAAAACTTTCATACTTTTTCCTAATCTGAATGAACAATAAATTTGACGGTGGATTTTAGCATAAAAAGAAACCCTGTGGAAATAATCCGACAGGGTTTTCTATGAGTGGAAAAGAACTTACTTCTCGAGTTTTAACGGTTCAATTTTCCAGATATTTTTCGCATATTCAAGAATCGTACGGTCTGATGAGAAGAAGCCCATATTTACCATATTTTGAATGGTACTTGCTATCCATGCATCACGATCTTGATATTTTTTATCTACCGCTTTTTGCGCTTCCACATAACTGCGGAAATCAGCAAAGGATTGATAATAATCGTGGTATTGTAAACCTTGAATGAGAGAGTGATAACGGTTCGGTTCTTCCGGTGAGAAATCACCTCGAATGATTTGGTCAATGACTTCACGTAATTGCTCGTCATTTTGATAATAATCAAACGGACGATAACCTTCGCGACGTAAGGCTTCAACTTGTTCAACCGTATTACCAAAGATAAAGATATGATCCTTACCAACGTTATCTAAAATCTCAACGTTCGCCCCATCAAGTGTACCCAATGTTAACGCACCATTTAAGGCGAACTTCATGTTACTGGTACCTGATGCTTCTGTTCCTGCAAGAGAGATTTGCTCAGAAATATCTGCTGCTGGAATGATTAATTGAGCAAGACTTACGCTGTAGTTCGGGATAAATACCACTTTTAAACGACCTTTTAAGCGCTCATCGTTATTGATGACATTCGCTACATCGTTAATTAAACGAATCGTTTGTTTTGCCGCATAGTAAGCCGAAGCCGCTTTACCCGCTAAAATAAATACGCGAGGCTGCCAATCTTTTTCTGGGTGAGCCAACATTTCGTTATAACGAGCAATAATGTGTAACACATTAAGCATTTGACGTTTGTATTCGTGAATACGTTTTACTTGAACGTCAAATAATGCGTGTGGATCTAAATCGATGTTAAGTGTTTTCTTCACATATTGAGCTAATTTCACTTTGTTATCGTATTTGATATCTGCGACTGCACGTTTAAATTCACCTTTATCTGCAAACGCTTTAAGTTTTTCAATTTGGCTTAAATCGCAACGCCATTCAGAACCAATATATTGATCAAATAAAGCCGCTAATTTCGGATTCGCTACTGCAAGCCAACGACGCGGTGTCACACCGTTTGTTACGTTGGTAAAACGTTCTGGATAGATGCGAGCAAAATCAGCAAAGGTTGATGTCACCATAAGATCTGAATGAATTGCTGCAACACCGTTCACTTTATGCGAACCAACAACAGACAACCAGCCCATGCGCACTTTACGTTGATATCCTTCTTCGATAAGCGAAACGCGACGGATAAAGTCCATATCAGTGGTGACATACGTTTTCACATATTCAAGGAAATGATCATTGATTTCAAAAATCATTTGTAAGTGACGAGGCAAGATCTTCGCCATCATTTCTACCGGCCAGGTTTCTAATGCTTCTGACATTAAAGTATGGCAAGTGTAAGAGAAAATACGACGAGTCACATCCCAAGCGTGTTGCCATGAGTAACCGTGCAAATCGATTAAAATACGCATCAACTCAGGAATGGCTAATGCTGGGTGGGTATCATTCAAGTGAATCGCGACTTTATCTGCTAAATTATCTAACGTGCCATGTGTTCTTAAATGGCGACGGAGAATATCTTGTAAAGACGCTGATACTAAGAAGTACTCTTGACGTAAACGCAATTCACGACCATTCCAGGTAGAATCATCCGGATAAAGTACACGAGAAAGGTTTTGGTTAGCTGAACGTGTTGCAACTGCGGCTAAGTGATCACCACGGTTAAACTCCGCTAAATCAAACACCTCACCGCCATGAGCAGACCATAAACGTAAGGTTGATGCCGAGTCATTTTTATAACCAGGAATCATTTGGTCGTATGCAAGTGCGGTCACTTTTTCAGCCGGATTCCAAATACATTTTTTGCCTTCAAAATAAATATGACCACCAAAATCAATGCTGAAACGTTTTGATGGACGCATAAATTCCCAAGGTGCGCCTTTGTCTAACCAATCATCAGGGCGTTCAACCTGTTGGCCATTTTCAATTTTTTGACGGAACATACCGTATTCATAACGAATACCGTAACCCATTGCTGGAATCGCTAACGTTGCCAGTGAGTCCATAAAACAAGCAGCAAGACGACCTAAACCACCATTACCTAAACCAGGATCCACTTCTTTTTCAATAATCTCTTCTAAATCAACATTTAATTCAGCCAAGGCTTTTTGTGCCACATCATAAATGCCTTCTGCGATCATCGCATTAGAAAGTGTACGACCGATTAAAAATTCCATAGAAAGATAATAAACACGGCGAGTTTCTTCTGCACGGGATTGACGAGCGGTAGTAATCCATCCCTCTGTCACTAAGTCGCGTACTGCATAAAGCGTTGCATTTAGCCAATCACGTTGGCTCGCCTCTTTTGGCGAACGACCAATTAAGAAAATTAATTTATAAACGATAGCTTTTTTCACACCTTCAACATCAACTTCTGGTCGATGGTAAAGAAATGGTGAATCAAAGTTGTCCATGATCATAGAAAGTAAAACCTCAATTAAAAAAATCGCGCAAATTTTAAGCTTTTTTAGAAAAAAAACAACAAAAATCCCCCTTCAAAGGCGATTATTTTGAAGAGGGAGTCAATCCACTGAATTATGAGTCTAAAATGCCTAAATAGAGCTGCTCATATTGAGTGGCCGCATTTTTCCAACTAAAGTCTTGCGCCATGGCATTATTACGCACCATCGCCCAAACACGTTGTTTTTGCCACAAGGCAAAGGCATGCTGGATAGCACTTCGCAAATCATCTGCTTCGGCTTTCTGGAATACAAAGCCTGTTGCAGTGCGCGCTTTAATGGTTTCGCTCGTACTGTTGGTCACTGTATCAGCTAATCCTCCCGTTGCACGAACAAGCGGCAATGTGCCATATTGCAAGCCATACAATTGAGTTAATCCACAAGGTTCAAAACGGCTTGGCACTAAAATCACATCACCACCGGCAACCATTAAATGTGAAAGCGCTTCATCATAACCAATTTTTACTGCGATATTTTCTGGATAACGTTGTGCCAATTGGCGAATCCCCTCTTCCAAATGTCTTGCACCTGAACCGAGAATCGCTAATTGACCACCTTGTTTCACAATTTCATCCGCTGTCGCAATCAGTAAATCCACGCCTTTTTGTTCTGTTAATCGAGTCACCATCACAAATAAGAGTGCATCTGGCTGTTGTGGTAAATTGAAATAAGCTTGTAAATCGGCTTTATTTTTCTTCTTGCCCGCAATGGATTTCAATTTGTAGTGATGCTGAATATACGCATCACAACTTGGATGCCAAATTTCTTGATCTACGCCATTTAAAATTCCCACCAACTTACCTGACTCACGTAAGCCTGTTAGTAAGCCTTGCAAGCCATAAGCAAAGTCCGGTGTGGTAATTTCTTTCGCGTAAGTTGGGCTAACAGCTGTCACCATGTCGGAATAATAAAGACCCGCTTTTAAATACGAAATTTGACCAAATAACTCTAAACCATCAACATGGAACATGCCTTCCGGTAAGCCAATTTCATATAGGTGACGATGTGCGAATTGTCCTTGATAAGCCAGATTATGAATCGTAAATACTGATTTTGCTGGACGACCTTTATTGAAGAGATAAGCTGCCGCTAAACCCGCATGCCAATCGTGCGCATGCACTACTTCAGCTCGCCACCAACTATCTAAGCCTGTCGCAAGCTCAGCGCCCACCCAGCCTAATAACGCAAAACGCTTATAGTTATCGGCATAATCATTGTAGTCTGTATCGTGATAAGGGTTCCCTTCTCGCCAATAAAGATGTGGTGCATCAATCAGATAAATCCCTACGCCATTGTATTCGCCATAACGTAATACAACATGACCTGCAAAATTATCAAATTCTGTCACGACATGCGTGTTCTCAATGCCCGCTGAAATTTTTGGATAAGCCGGCAATAAAATACGTGTATCAATACCAATTTCTTTTTGAGCAAAAGGTAGTGCCCCTAAAACATCGGCGAGTCCACCGGTTTTTAATAAGGGATACAGCTCCGAGCAAACATGTAAAACTCTCATAATTTTCCTTTTATACTTAAAATTGTGCTGTCATCAATAACAGCACAATCTTTTTAGTCCACTTAAAATACTGTCAAAATTGACCGCACTTTAATCCAAATGTTCTTCGTTAGCGACGTCTTCACCCTGCAATTTTTTCAACATTGCTGATGTAACAAGTACAACTTTACCGGTAGAACTCACGCGGAAACGTTTACTGTCTAGGGCTTTATCCACACCGATTTCCATACCATCTGGAATAATACAATGGCGATCAATAATACAGTCTTTCAATGTACAATTTTTACCAATTTGTACTTGTGGTAATACAACACTGTGATCAACAGAAGAGCCTTCATTGATTTTAATTCTGTCGAATAAAACAGAGTTACTGATTGATGCATCGGTAATCACGCAGCCACCACCGATAAGCGAGTTATCTACCGGTTTGACATTCGCTTTTTTATAGAAGAATTTAGACGGATAAGCCTGTACCGGATTGCCACGAATTGGCCAGCTTTGATCGTAAATATCTAATTGTGGATTTTCTGAAACCAAATCGATATTAGATTGCCAGAAGCTATCAAGTGTACCCACATCACGCCAGTAAATTTCACCTTCAGTATTTCGGCCCATACAAGAACGGCTGAATGGATGCGCATAAAGCACGCCTTCTTCTAAGCATTTTGGTAACACGTCTTTACCAAAGTCATGTGATGTACAAGGTGTATTGACTTCTCTATCAAGCATTTTATAGAGATAGTCAGCATCAAAGACATAGATACCCATTGAGGCTAATGATGTATCTGGTTTACCAACCATTGCTGGCGGATCTTTCGGTTTTTCAACGAAGGCTTTCACTTTCAGATTTTCGTTTACTGCCATCACACCAAATTCACTTGCTTCAGAACGAGGCACTTCAATACAACCCACAGTACATTTTGCACCGCTTTTCACGTGATCCATTAACATTACGCTGTAATCTTGTTTATAGATATGGTCGCCCGCAAGGATCAAAATGTATTTCGGACGATAGTGATTGCGAATAATCGCCATATTTTGATACACCGCATCCGCTGTACCACGGTACCACGTAGAATCATCAATTTGTTGACGAGCAGGTAGCATATCAACGAATTCACCACGCTCTTGCGGTAAGAATGACCAACCTGTTTGTAAATGGCGTAATAAAGAGTGAGCGGCATATTGAGTCACCACACCGATGCGATTAAGACCGGAGTTAATACAGTTGGAAAGTGCAAAATCAATGATGCGACGATTACCGCCGAAATATAACGCAGGTTTAGCACGTTTGTCTGTTAATTCATGTAAACGAGAACCTCGACCACCGGCTAAAATAAGCACTAAAGTATCTTTAACCAATTCATATTTATTAAGATCACTTTTCATAACAAACTCCATAGTTTTAATCCTCCATATGTTCCAACACTTCAAATGCCACACCACTCACATCACATTGTTGAATCACTCTGTTTCCAATTTCTGCAACCTTTTTCCATCTTCCATTTGGTAAATAAAAAGATTGCGCTTCAGTTTTTGCATTAATTAAGAAAAGGTAGCGACCATCCAACATCACTTGTAAGGCTTTGCTTTCCCGATTATGCCAATCGTCTAGGGTCATCGGGTTTCCACCACAATTCAACCACGCGACATTTTCATCCGACCACCAAGCGTCCTGTTGCAAACTTTGAATTTTTTTTCGTAATGCTATTGTTTGCTTGGTAAAGTCAAATAAGGTTTGGTTAAAATCATCCCACTTTAACCACGTAATTTCGTTATCTTGGCAATAGGCATTGTTATTGCCATATTGGCTATTGCCGAACTCATCTCCGGCAAGTAGCATAGGTACACCATTTGCCAGTAATAAAGAGCCTAATAAGCCTTTTTCTGATAAAACACGGTTATTTTCGACCGCACTTTGCCATTCATCGGCTAAATCGAGTTGAGAACCTTCAATTCCATGATTGTAACTATAATTTTCATTCCGTCCGTCACGGTTCTCTTCACCATTCGCTTCATTATGTTTATGGTTATAGCTCACTAAATCTCGCAACGTAAAACCATCATGGGCTGTAATGAAATTCAAGCTACCATGCGGTAATCGACCTTCGCGATTAAAGATATCGCTAGACCCTGCAAAACGTTCTGCAAAGGCCCCCACTTCGCCACTTTGCCATAACCAAAAACGACACATATCATCACGGAAACGATCATTCCATTGAGAGAAATAAGCGGGGAAATACCCGACTTGATAGCCGTAATGACCAATATCCCAAGGCTCTGCGATTAATTTAATTTGTTGTAGAACGTCATCCTGTTCCATTTCTGCAAACAATTGTGCATTTGGATTGAAATCAGGTGTTTCACGACCAAGCACTGTGGCTAAATCAAAACGGAAACCATCCACATGGCATTCTGTTACCCAGTAACGTAAGCAATCTAATACCCATTTACGAGTGACATCATTGGCAAGATTGAGCATATTGCCGCAACCCGTCCAGTTGAGATAATCTCCATGCTCGTTTTGCCAGTAATAGGTTTCATCATCAATACCACGCTGGCAAAATGTCGGGAATGATTTTTCGGATTCAGCCGTATGGTTAAATACGACATCCAAAATCACTTCAATACCCGCTTGATGCAAGGCTTTCACCATGCTCTTAAACTCGTTCAAAGGCTGTTTTTGATCAGCTGCGTAACTTGGTTCTAAAGCAAACATGGCTAGTGGATTGTAGCCCCAATAATTACGCAATCCTTTTTCTTGCAAATGTGGTTCATCAATGAAGAAATTCACTGGAAGCAATTCAAGGCTAGTAATACCCAATGATTTAAAATACGCAATATTTTCGGGGTGAGCCAACGCCGCATAAGTACCACGAATATTTTCTGGAATACGGGAATTTAATTGGCTAAACCCTTTAACATTCAGTTCATACACAATGGTTTGAGCCCAAGGAATAGACGGCTTGCAATCCCCTGACCAATCAAAACTCTCATCCACAATGCGACCTTTAGGTGCAACCGCTGCATTATCTCGTCCATCATTTAACAAGAAAATTGAACGGGCTTCTGGCGAACTCAAATCGGGTTTATGAGTGACCGCTTTCGCATAAGGATCAAGCATTAACTTTTGCGGATTAGCTAAAGTGCGGTCATTTTTGCCTGTGATTCTGAACGCATACTCATCATTCAGCTCAATGCCTTCAATTGCCACATGCCAAATATCATCGGTTCTGCTCATGGCAAAACGGCTTTCTTTGCCATCACGGAACAAGCAAAGTTCAATAGCATCCGCCGCACGAGAAAACAGCGCAAAATTCGAAATTTTTAGACCATTTTCCAGCGTTTGCGAATATCCCATTGGGGACGGTTTGCCATTGTTATAAATACTAAACATCGTGTTCTTCGCTATTGTTATGCTTTATATTTTAAATAGATCGTTGCTAGTGGCGGAATGATCACGCTAATCGAATTGTCACGTCCGTGACTTGCGATCGCTTCGCTTTCTACCAAGCCGAAATTACCTACGTTTGAACCTTGATAATACATTGAGTCAGTATTCAATATTTCTTCGTATTCACCCGCTACATTGACCCCAATGCGATAGCCTTCGCGTGGCACAGGTGTGAAGTTACTGATCACGATAATTCGTTCGCCATTACTACTTTTACGTTCAAAAGCAAAGACTGAATTTTCCGCATCATCTACGACTAACCAATCAAATCCTTCAGGTTCGCCGTCTAATTCAAAGAGCGGTGCATTGTTTTGATAAACGCCGTTCAAATCTTTAACTAATTGCAATACGCCTTTATGCCATAGGCCACCATGGTTTTCATCAAGTAAGAACCAATCCAAGCTTTCTTCATAATTCCAT
>NZ_CALJRX010000345.1 GCF_937976265.1 uncultured Haemophilus sp. | reverse complement strand
TGAATTTACGTAATCAAGGGCAACAAGTTGGCATGGTGAATATTCTCACCAATGGGATTACGCAGTTGATGTGTAAAGGTGGTGCGATTACTTCACCACAAGAATTGGTGGGTAAAAAAATCCTTGTGCCATTTAAAAACGATATGCCAGACATAGTGTTGCAAGCTTTACTGAAAAAACTGAATATTGATATTAATAAAGTGGATATCACCTATGCGGCAACACCAACTGAAGCAATTGGTTTGTTCCTACTGAAAGATTTCCATGCGGCAATCTTGCCAGAACCAATGGCGAGCGCCGTTGTGCAGAAAGCTAAAATTGTCGGTACAGAGATTGTACGTGGCTTTGATTTAGTGAAAGAATGGGGACAAGCGTTTAATACCAAACCACTTATTCCAATGGCGGGCATTATTGCCAATGAAGAATACTTCCACGCACACAAGTCGGAGTTTGATCTGTTCCATCAAGATTTAAGCGATGCGTTAAACTGGATTATGGCTAACCGAAAAAGTGCGGCTGAAATCGGCGCTAATTATCTTCCTGCTCCAGAAGCCGCGATTGAAATGGGTTTAGACGGTGCGCGCTTAACGGTGACCAAAGCCAGTGAACTGAAGAATGAAATCATGCAATTCTATGAAACCTTGATGGCGTTCAATCCAAAACTCTTAGGTGGTAAATTACCAGATGACAAATTCTTCTTGGCTTAATTTGAAACTGAATCACATAATATGATTAAAACTGACAAAATCCGTAAACCACAACCTGTCCTGTTTTACATCATCGACTACCTCTGGAGTGGCTTTGCCGGCTTGAGTGTAGCAATGATGGTTGTTGCCTTGTGGGCTTGGGGCAGTGCGATATTTGGTGAATTTATGCTGCCTGCTCCCGCGGATGTTTTTCAAAAAGCCCTTGAGCTGCTCGAGCATTTTCAACAAAACGAAATCGGTATTTCATTATGGCGTTCTGTGGTGGGCATTACCATTGCATTAGTCGCAGGCTTAGCGGCAGGGCTGATTGCCGGTAGCTTTAAAACCGCTATGGCCTTGCTTAAACCCGTCATTACGATTTTGTTAGCCATGCCGCCAATCATTTGGGTTGTGATGGCCTTATTTTGGTTTGGCTTTGGCAACCCAAGTGTGCTATTTACCATTATCGTATTAGTCGCCCCGCTGACCTTTGCCAGTGCCGCTATGGGCATGGCAAGTGTAAACAAACAACATGAAGAATTGTTTGATGCGTACAAACTCGGATTGTGGAAAAAAATCCGCTATTTATATGTTCCCCATCTCACGGGCTATGTGATTTCCAGTATTGGCGTCGCGGTTGCTATGGGTGTGAAAGTCGTCATTATGGCTGAGCTTTTGGGAGCCAATGAGGGTGTAGGTGCAAAAATTGCCGATGCCAGAGCCATGTTAGATACGTCAACGGTCATGGCTTATGTGCTGTTGGTAATTGTGTTTGTTTCCCTCTTTGAATATTTGATTACCAAGCCATTGGAAATCCTGTTTATGCCGTGGAGAAGATAATGCTGAGTTTAAAAAATGTGCGTTTTGAAATTCTCCGCGATCCCATCGTGCGCGATTTCAGTATGGATTTACAACCAGGCGAAGTGAAAACCTTATTCGGCCCAAGCGGTTGTGGCAAAACCACTGTGCTGCGTTTAATTTCAGGTTTAGAAACGCCAAAATCGGGCGAAATCAAGAATACCTTTCGTAAAACAGGCTTTCTGTTTCAAGAAAATCGCCTATTAGAAAATCTCACTGCCATGCAGAATATTGCTATTTTTATGGAAGAACCGAATGAAGACGAAATCATCGCACTGGCAGAAAAAATCGGACTTTCTTCAGGTGATTTGAATAAATACCCGACCGAATTATCGGGCGGTATGGCAAAACGCGTAGCATTTTTGCGTCTATTGCTATGCGGCTGTGATTTAGCCTTATTGGATGAACCTTTTGTCGGTTTGGATCGCGATTTACGTGATATTTTAGCCGCTATGTTAGTGGAAAAAATTGAGCAACAAGGCATGGCTTGCATTTTAGTGACACACGATCGTTTTGAAGCAGCTCGATTAAGCCGAGAGATTATGCAGCTTTCTCCAAAAGGGATGGATGTGCAAAATGTGATTACCTTGCCAACGCCATTATCCGAACGCAATTCAGCCTTTGAAGAAACCGTAGTCGCACGCGAATTTCAAGGAATCCATTATTATGAATAATTTCTTTACCCATCCGATGCGACCGTTTTTTGTTGGTGCAGCCATTCTTGCGATTGTTGGTGCCTTGAGCTTTTTCATCAGCCCCGATGATCTCATCCTACACCGCAAAATTTTCTTAGAATTTATGCTACCAGCCGCATACGGCGGCTTTCTGACGGCTTCCATGCTCGAATGGACAAATTACAAAGGTAATTTAAA
This sequence comes from uncultured Haemophilus sp., assembly GCF_937976265.1. GTDB lineage: Bacteria > Pseudomonadota > Gammaproteobacteria > Enterobacterales > Pasteurellaceae > Haemophilus_D. The sequence continues at coordinate 10,704 of NZ_CALJRX010000345.1, read as the reverse complement.
ACCGATTGCGACGATTTTAGCGGTGCTCTTGCTTGCAGGATTGGTGTTATTGCCATTTTCCCCACAAACCGCCTCATTTTTAGTGGCGGCTTATTGGCTCGCGTTGTTACTCTTTTGTGCTTGGCTGTTTTGGTTGGATCGCAATACCGACAATTTTACTTTACTGATGTTACTTGCAGCATTTATGGTTTGTCAGACAGCTTACGCCATGACTGATAGTCTGAAATTATTGCGGGCACAGGTGCATTTGAATATGGCAGCAGTGATGTTTGTATCAATTCGAGTCAGTATTCTATTAGGCGCAGAGGCACTGAAAGAAAGTACATTGAAAGATCCCGTATTTATCCCAAATGTCGTGTATAAAAATATCGCGATTACATTTTTATTACTTCATACCGCAGCAGAGCTTTGGTTGCCTGCGCAAACAGCCGCTTTTACAGCTTTTGCCGTTGGCTTTATTTTGCTTGCCAAGTTACGCGAATTACATCATCACGAACTGCTACGTAAACATTACGTACGCACTTATTATTTCCTTCAACTGTTCGCCGCGATTGGCTATTTGTGGATTGGCATAAATAAATTAATTGATGAGCCTACTGCCGATCCATTACACATGGTGACACTTGGCGGCATTCTCGGCAGTATGATGATGATTTGGCTCACCGCGGGATTATGGCATAGTGGCTTTACGAAACTGGATTACCCAAAACTCTGTCGCCTTGCCGTGCTTTGTCTTTTCACGGCGGCACTTTCCCGAGCCTGTTTGATGTATGTGGACGAGCTGTTTTTTATCACGATTCCGGCTATTTTAATTGCCATTGTGTTTGTGCTGTATCTCGCAACCTTTGTCCCGATATTCCGAAACAATGCATTTACCGATGACCCAGAATAAAAATCATCCGCACATCAAAAGTGCGGATGATTTTTTGTGTATTTTTCAGCTGATACTAATATGCCTTTAATTGAGCCATCGCTTTACAATCTGCAGCTTGATGATCATCTTCGGTAATTAAACTTTGTAGGAAATGTTTAATTTCAGTCAGTTCGGCAATTTTTTCTTCGACTGAAACCAAATGTTTTGCCAACATACTATCCACTTCACAATGTTGAGATTGCTGCGTTTTCATCTCATTAAAAAATTTAATTTCAGCCAAGCTAAAATCTAACGCTCGGCAGGTTTTAATAAATTTTAATTGCTTCAAACTGGCTTCATCATAATCTCGATAACCATTTGCCAGCCGTTTAGGCTCCGGCATTAAACCCATTTTTTCATAATAACGAATAGTTTCTAAATGAATACCGCTTTGTTTGCTGAGTTCGTGTATCTTCATTTTTTTAAAATCAAGCCTTGACCTTGTAGTTGCTACGGACTTTATACTTTATCCCAAGTTAATCAAGTACACAATAAGGAACAATATGCCTCACCATCATTCTCATGAACACCACGAGCACGCTCATGAGCATCACGACCATATTCCACAAAATAAAAAAATTTTAGCATTCAGTTTTATCGTCATTACAGGCTTTATGATCATTGAATTTCTTGGGGGATATTGGTTTAACAGCTTGGCATTAATGGCTGATGCGGGGCATATGGCAAATGATAGCCTGTCATTATTTTTAGCGCTGTTGGCACTTTTCTTATCCGCTCAAAAACAACGCTATATCGCCATACTCAATAGTGGCTCACTGATCGTCGTCGCATTGATGATTTTGTTTGAAGCCATTCAACGTTGGCAGCATCCAACCGAAATGTTGGCATTGCCAATGCTAGGCGTGGCATCGCTAGGATTACTCGTCAATCTTTTCGTTGCTTGGATAATGTTGAAAAGTGATCATGACAATCTCAATATCAAAGCCGCTTATCTGCATGTATTAACAGATTTATTTGGCTCCGTTATCGCGATTCTTTCAGGATTGAGCGCTTATTTTCTCGGATGGCAATGGGTGGATCCCTTAGCGAGTATGATATTGAGTATTCTTGTGCTAAAAAGCGGAATTGGAGCATTTCGCTTGTCATTAAAAAACACCTAAAAAATTAACCGCACTTTGTTTCAACATTGACAAAGTGCGGTCTATTTTCAACGATTATTTCAACTCGCCTCGTTCTACAATAATCCCAACATTGCTGGCTTGTGCAACGGCTTTAGGTTTGCTTAATTTGAGACGTAGCCATGAAATACCAAAACGTTGTTGTAATTGTTCTGCCACTTCGTAAGCGACTCGCTCAACCAATAAAAAAGGCTTAGCTTGCACATAATCTAAAATAAATTGGCTCACTTCAGCATAATTAAGACAGTATTGCACATCATCCGTTTCTGCGGCTTTTTGACAATCCCATGCCATTTCCAAATCAAAAACGAGCTTTTGTTTAATTTGTTGCTCCCAGTCATACACGCCAATTTGTGCGAAGACCACTAATTCTTCAATAAAAATACGATCCATCTCTCATTCCTGTAAAAATATAGTGGGCTTATGCTATCAAGTTTGGTTAAAATAACGAACAAGTTTTTCAAATACAATCAAGATTGTGGAGCACAAAATGAGCCTATTTGCCCTTTTTTATATGATTTTTGCTTATTTACTGGGTTCGATTTCCAGTGCAATTTTGATTTGTAAGGTAGCAGGCTTGCCTGACCCACGAAAAAACGGCTCTCATAACCCTGGTGCGACCAATGTATTACGTATTGGCGGACGTTGGGCGGCACTTGCCGTATTAATTTGCGACATTTTAAAAGGGATGTTACCTGTTTGGGCGGGTTATTATTTAGGACTCACACAATTTGAATTAGGCATGGTTGCCTTGGGTGCGTGTTTAGGACATATCTTCCCCATTTTCTTTCAGTTTAAAGGCGGGAAAGGTGTCGCGACCGCATTCGGTGCCATTGCGCCCATCTCTTGGGGCGTCGCCGGTTCAACGCTAGGTACGTGGTTGTTAGTCTTCTTAATTAGTCGCTATTCTTCATTAAGTGCGGTCATTACGGCACTTCTCGTGCCATTTTATGTTTGGTGGCTTAAACCGGAATTTACCTTCCCCGTTGCCTTAGTTTGTTGCTTGCTGATTTATCGCCACCACGACAATATTCAGCGCTTATGGCGAGGTCAAGAAGATAAAATGTGGGGAAAATCCAAAAAGAAATAAATAAAAAAACCTGTCGATAATCGACAGGTTTTCTTTTTATCAAAACGGCTTAGAAATCAACCGCACTTTTAAGTTTTTTCAATGCATTAGCTTCAAGCTGACGAATACGTTCTGCAGACACATTATATTTTGCTGCAAGATCATGAAGGGTGGCTTTCTCATCATCTAACCAACGTGCTTTGATAATCTCTTGGCTACGTTCATCAAGATTGGCTAAGGCTGTACCTAATTTTTCTGTGGCTTGTTCTTCAAAGTTTTCGCTTTCAAGTTCTGCCGCAAAGTTTGAGCTTTTATCTTCTAAATATAAAGAAGGTACATAAGCTTCGTCATCATCGTCTGTTGGCAAATCAAAGCCCACATCAGCCCCTGTCATACGGGATTCCATTTCGATGACATCTTCTTTTGACACGCCAAGCTCATTCGCCACCATATCCACTTCGTTTTCATTGAACCAACCTAAACGTTGTTTAGTTTTACGTAGATTAAAGAACAATTTACGTTGTGCTTTCGTGGTAGCGACTTTCACAATACGCCAGTTGCGAAGGACATATTCATGGATTTCAGCTTTGATCCAATGCACCGCAAAGGACACAAGGCGAACACCCACTTCCGGATTAAAACGTTTTACCGCTTTCATTAATCCGATATTACCTTCTTGAATTAAATCTGCTTGCGGTAATCCATAACCTGAATAACCACGCGCAACATGAATAACAAAACGTAAGTGTGATAAAACTAGTTTTTTCGCTGCTTCAATATCACCGTCATAATACAAACGTTCTGCTAAGCTTTTTTCTTCCTCTGCAGTCAGCATCGGATATTCGTTTGCTGCTCGAATATAACCTTCGATGCTACCTTGAGGTACTAACATCATTTGAGTTTCTTTATTCATTCTTCTCCTCACAGCATGCGGAGCGACGCCCCGACTCATTACTTATTTGTTATTGTATAACAACTATTGTCATTATACCTCAATTTGTTTTATTTGACAGTTTTTAACGATTGAAAGTTCAAATTAATCAATAAAAATTTTCCAAATTAGTTTAATGGCACAAGTGAATAAACGACATTCTCTGCCACCACTTTAAACAATAAATCAATATTCGGGTGTTTTCCAGGATTTTGTTTCGCATCCTCAACATGTTCAGCAAACCATTCAATACCTTGCTGTGCGGAAGTGCGGTCTAATTTTCCGTTAAATTTTTCTGCTAACGCATTATAAAGACGAAGCGAACCCAACTTACCTGGTGCTGCAGGAATATGATGAATCACCGTTTCACCGTTTAATACGTCTAAACCTGTTAGATGCTCAATGCTTGGTAAAGTCTCTAAAATGTCTTTAAAGTTCATGATTGCTTTTCTCTATAAATTAACTAATGGCTTGCTCTGAATTCACTTCGCCTTTTGCGCCCATAAAGCGTACCTCTGGCTGTAAATACACACCAAATTTATCTGCTACGGTTTGACGAATATGATGTGCCAGCTTAACCACATCCTGCCCAGTGGCATTGCCTTTATTAATCAGCACTAAAGCTTGTTGTTGATGAACCGCCGCGCCACCGATTTGAAAACCTTTTAAATGGCATTGATCAATTAACCAACCCGCTGCAAGTTTCACCGAACCATCTGCTTGTGGAAAGTGCGGTAGATTTTCGACCTGTTTTTGAATTTTCGCAAATTGCTCTGCACTCACCACAGGATTTTTGAAGAAACTGCCCGCATTACCAAACTCTTTAGGATCTGGCAATTTACTGCGGCGAATATGGCACACTTCATCAAACACTTGTTTTGCCGTTACCGTTTGAGGATCAAAATTCACTAATGAGCCATATTTTAAAATCGGTTGCCAATTTTTGGCTAATTTCAATCCAACCGCTGTAATCACATAACCTTGTACATAGCGATGTTTAAAAATACTTTCACGATAACCAAATTCACATTCGTTCGCCTGTAAACGGAATTGTTCGCCCGTGTTGAGATTCAGTACATCCACATAATCACACACATCTTTAAATTCTACGCCATACGCACCAATATTTTGAATCGGCGCTGAGCCGGCACAACCTGGAATGAGTGCGAGATTTTCTAAGCCGTCAATCCCTTGAGAGAGCGACCATTCCACTAACTGATGCCAATTTTCGCCACCATTAACATGCAAATAATGGTAATCGCTATCTTCTGTATGTTGAATACCCGATAAACGGTTAACAATCACAACACCTTGGAAATCTTCTAAAAACAGCATATTGCTGCCTTGTCCTAAAAATAAGACAGGGAGATTTTCAGCTTGTGCGTTTTGCCAAGCTTGTTGGATTTGTTCAATCGATGTGGCTTCAATAATTTCACGCGCATTTGCTGGAATATTGAAGGTGTGAAATGGTTGTAAACTTTGCATTAACTTTCCTTAAAAAAACGTGTGAGGAAGCGTGATTTTCACGATAGTACCACCTTGCTCCCCTTTTGAAATCGTAAGTTGGGCATTTAATTGGCGACTGCGTTCAGTCATGATATTTAAACCATAATGCCCTTCAGGTTCGTCTAACGTTGGAATCCCTACGCCATTATCTTGTACGAGGATTTCATATTCACCCTCGGCATTAATATGGGCTTTCACTTCAATCAGCGTGCCTTTTGAGTGTTTAATCGCATTCAGCGTTGCTTCACGTACAATTTGCAGAACGTGCACTAACTCTTGCGGATTTAAACTTTGCGATGGCAAACTACATTCTACAGTCATTTGCATCTTCGTTTGTGAACGCAAACTTTCGATAACTTGTTCCAAGGCAACCTGTAAATTGGCTTCTTGCACCGTTAAACGGAAAGTCGCCAATAATTCTCGTAATTGAGAATATCCATCTGATAAGGCTTGTTCAAATTCACCAATGATGGCAATGCTTTTCTCTTTTGATTCCTCGTCTTCTTTCTTCAAATTATGCTTTAACAGCGTTAATTGAATTTGTAAGAAAGACAGCACTTGCGCCAACGAGTCATGTAATTCCCTGGCAATAATTGACCGCTCTTCCATCAGCAAAAGTTGCTCTTGCTGGCGTTGCGTTTTGTGTGAATACAACGCTTTTGCCACCATTTGCCCTAAGTTTTTCATCATGCGCGGATCTGGACAAGGCAAACCGGCTTGCCATGAAAGCACCGCTAAATTTTCATTTTCAATGGAAAGCTCTTCGACTTGAAGTGATTGTTTAGGATCTTTTTGTCCAAAGGAAATTTCCCAATGTTCTGAGCCGAAAATTTCTAACTCGATGTAGCGTAAATGTTCGCTGACACGAATATGATTAAGCACTTGGCTGAGAATTTTATCATTAATCTTCGTGGGCGTAAGTAACTGTGAGCTTTGATAAAGTGTCGTTAAAGAGCGGTTAGTTTGGCGTAACTTTTGCGTTTTCTCATTGACCGCATCTTCTAAACGCGAATAAAGTCGCCCTAACTCAGTGGACATTTGCGTAAATACTTTCGCTAAAATACCCAGTTCATTATTACTTTCTGTATCAAGTTGGATATGTTTAAACTGCCCCATTTGTACTTGCATACTGGCTTTAGTCATAAGCTCTAACGGTTTCACTACCTCGCGCTTCATATACCAAATCACATAAGACACCATCGCAAGAATCAATAGCATAGAAACACACAATACCGAAACCGCAATAATCCATTTTAGTTCAGCAAAGCGTTGTAATTCCAACACGAAATCATCGACATCTTGTACATAACTTTTTAGTTCTGCGTGGTATTTTTCGATTTGATGGCTACGAGCGAAATCGGACATTACCGCCCAGCGTTCTAGGATTTTTTGATAGGACTCTCTCAACCCTGAAGGTGCAAAAAGCTGATTTTGCACTGTCAGTAAAGCATCGGCATTGAGACTGCGTTGATAACGCACTAAATTTTGTTCTACCGTATCCAGCGAACGTTCCATTTCCGTTAATAGCCGATAACTTTGCATACGCAAAGAACCGGAAATATTAATGGCTTCCGCATCCGATTTATTACTGGCCATCACGATCAAACTCAATGAGCTAATAATGCCCATGAAAATAATGACCACAAATAAATATTTAGCAATACGAGTAGAAACTGAACGTTTAGCGTACACGATAATTCTTCAAAATTGGAAAAAGTGACCATAGTTTAGCACAAAGTGCGGTTGAAATTGGCTGATTTTTCACAAATAAAAAACATCGGTTTTAACCCCGATGTTTTCAAAAACGTTAATTTTTTGACCGCACTTAGCTCAATTCTTTGCCTTTTAATTCTGGCACTAAGAAGACCGTCGCCACCATGTCGATAACATAAATCACCGCCAAGAAAGCAATCGCAATACTGAATGAGTACGCAGAAACAATCGCCCCGACAACAACCGGTCCAAAACCACCAACTGCACGACCTAAGTTAAACAACACATTTTGTGCCGTTGCACGTGCTTCTGTTGGATAAGCTTCTGCCATTAATGCGCCATAACCGCCCATCATACCGTTCACAAACATCCCCAAGAATGCACCGGCCACCAACATAGCGGTTGGGTCAGTTAATTGAGAGTAAGTGATGATGCTGATCACGGCGCCAAGTTGGAATAATAAGAAACTTGGTTTACGTCCGATTCTATCGGCTAGACGACCAAAAATCCAAATCCCCGCCATCATGCCACATACGGTAACTGCCGTCCATAAACCTGATTTCGTTAAACTAAAGCCAAGTTGTTTAGATAAGAAGTTTGGCATCCAAATCATAATGCCGTAGTAACCGAAGTTTTGTACGGAAGTTAACACCACTACACCAAGGCTCACTTTTGTGGTTGCTTTGTCTTTCACTAAGAGTTTGAAAGATTCCAGTTTAGATATTTTTTGGGTTGAAAGTTCGGTCTGTTTTTGCGAGAAAATTTCAGGTTCATGTAAACGGGTACGTAAATACCAGGCCACAAACGCTGGGAAGATACCAACAACGAACATGCCGCGCCAGCCGATATGTGGAAGCAATACAGGGGTGAGTAACGCAGCCGCTAACACACCAACTTGCCAACCTAACGCCACATAAGACGCAGCTTTTGCACGATGTTTTGCTGGCCACGCTTCAATGGCTAATGCCATACCGATACCAAATTCACCGCCCAAACCGATACCCGCGATGGTACGATAAATTAATAAATCCCAATAGCCTTGTGCGATTGCACATAAACCGGTAAATACGGCGAAGAGGACGATTGTCCAAGTCAGTACGCGTACACGCCCATAACGATCGCTTAATGCACCAAATACAATACCGCCCACCACCGCACCAATAAGTGTCCAGGTGACTAATGAGCCAGATTGTGCGGGAGTTAAATTAAGATCTGCCGAAATGGCACTAAGCATAAATCCAAGAATAAGAAGATCGAATCCATCCATCGCGTAGCCGACAGCTGATCCAACCAAGGCTTTCCAGCCATATTGATTGACGTTTGTCATGATTGAGGTCCCTTTTGCTACTCACGGGTAGCGTTTAAAGTGAAATGATGAGGAAAGAAATTTTCCGACGCGTAGTTTAGAGAAATTGACGGAATTTTGCAAGAATAAGAAAAGCAAAGTGCGGTTGATTTTATTCAAGTTTTTATTTTTTCAATAAAATTCGAATTAATAAGGCAATGGCTGCCGCATCATCTACTAAACCTAATGGGCCAAGCACCGCTTCAGGCAAAATATCAATGGGACTGAACAAATAAATCAGAATGATGGCGATTTTAATTAACTTCGTTTTATTCATAGTCATTGGACGAAAAGAAAAAGATCAGGTAAATTCTACAACTTATCCGAATGGTGAATCATCACAAAACGTTCCCAAAGCTGCTCTTCGCTTTCTTGGTGCTCAGGATCTGGCTTAATGCAGTTTGTAATCGGGCAAACTTTTTGGCAGGTTGGCGTGTCATAATGACCAACACATTCCGTACAAAGTACAGGATCGATCACATAGATCTCCTCGCCGATTGAAATTGCTTCATTCGGGCATTCGGGGAGGCACATATCGCAGTTTGTGCATTTGTTTGTGATCAGTAACGCCATACCATTCCTTTATATGAGAAAGCGGCGAATTATAGCCGACAAAAGCAAAATTGACAAAATTTAAACAGGATTTTTATGAAAAAACAGGTTTCCACTCTTTCCCTTATTGCCCTTGCCGCATTGAGTATTTGGCAATATTTTACTGAACACAAAAAAGACACCAAACCGGCCCCAACAACCACACAACAGCAAAGTCAAAGTGCGGTCAAAAATACCAAAGATTTTGGGAATTATGATGTCATCATGCGTGATGATGCTATTGGACAAAACAAAAATGCCCCTGTTGATTATTATATGTTGGCCTTATCTTGGTCGCCGGCATTCTGTGAAAAACAACGTGCGCAATATGGCAATAATTTACCCGATTCAGCGCAATATCAATGTAGTACCAAAAATCAATTTGGCTGGGTAGTGCACGGCTTATGGCCTCAAAATGCGAATGCGCGCTCTGTTACGGATCACCCTCGTTTTTGTAAGGGTGATTTAGCGCCACTTCCAATTGAAACGCTCGAGCCTTACCTTTCAATCTCGCCAGGCGCAAAATTATTGCAAGGCGAATGGGAAAAACACGGTAGCTGCGCGTTTGATTCAGCAGAAGCTTATTTCAAACAAGAGAAAGCATTATTTGAGTCGCTTTCCTTGCCAAACGAACAATTAAGCCGTAAAGAATTATTTCAATGGATGAAGCAAAATAATCCTCAATTAAAAGGCGCTTATTTAGGTGCTAGCCATAACGAATTATTTATTTGCTACGATCGCCAATGGCAAGTAATCGATTGCCCTAAATAAGCATAATTTGCTTTTTTATTTGATCTACATCGTTACAACCTAGTCAGAACTAGGTATAATGTCCCCGTTTAATTTTAACTAACCCAAGAGGAAAGCTTATGTCAGTAATCAAAATGACCGACTTAGATTTAAAAGGTAAACGTGTATTTATTCGTGCAGACTTAAACGTGCCAGTAAAAGATGGCAAAGTGACATCTGATGCGCGTATTCGTGCGACTATCCCGACGTTAAAACTGGCTTTAGAGAAAGGCGCAAAAGTGATGGTTACCTCTCACTTAGGTCGTCCAACTGAAGGTGAATTCAAACCTGAAGACTCTTTACAACCAGTTGTTGATTACTTAAAAAACGCAGGCTTCAATGTGCGTTTAGAACAAGACTACTTAAACGGTGTGGATGTTAAAGAAGGCGAAATCGTTGTTTTAGAAAACGTTCGCGTGAACAAAGGTGAGAAGAAAAACGATCCTGAATTAGGTAAAAAATATGCCGCACTTTGCGATGTATTCGTGATGGATGCATTCGGTACAGCTCACCGTGCACAAGCGTCAACCTACGGCGTCGCGGAATTTGCACCTATTGCTTGTGCAGGTCCATTACTTGCAGCTGAATTAGATGCGTTAGGTAAAGCATTAAAAGAACCTGCTCGTCCGATGGTTGCGATCGTAGGCGGTTCTAAAGTTTCCACTAAATTAGAAGTATTAAACTCTCTTTCAAAAATTGCTGACCAAA
>NZ_CALJRX010000344.1 GCF_937976265.1 uncultured Haemophilus sp. | reverse complement strand
TTTGCAAGATCTTTTTGTAAAAAAATGTAAATTTTTTATTGGTTGAAGATCTTTTCACCTATTCGCACAAAAAATAGATCATTTTTGTTACTTAATTAATCGTTTTGCTATTCTTGGCAAATCTGCAATAGAATCCAAAACATAATCAGCGAGGTTCTCTCCCTCTTCTGTAATAGGTTTACCTGTTCGCACTAAAATATTTGTTTTCACTTTTGCGCCAATGCCCGCTTTAAGATCTTCAATCTTATCGCCAACCATAATAGATTGTTCAGGATCGATTTTCAACACTTGAATTGCCTCTAATAACATGCCTGATTTTGGTTTTCTGCATGCACAGTCTTCTTTATATTCACCTTTCCCTTCAGGATGATGAGGACAATAGTAGATACCATCTAAATCCACACCACGATCAGCTAACGACCAATCCATCCATTCTGTAAGTTGCAAAAACTGATCTTCTGAAAAATATCCACGAGCAATGCCTGATTGATTGGTCACTAAAACTAAAAGGTATCCCATTTCCTTCAATTCTTTTAATGCATCAATACTGCCTTCAATAAATTGGAAATCATCAATTTTATGGACATAGCCATGGTCGATATTTAAAGTGCCATCACGATCTAAAAAAACAGCTTTCTTCATATATTTTCTCATTTATCTTTTTCTTAAGACAAAATTATCCCTTTTATCCTTAATATAAGCAATAATAAGTCATAACCAATCTGTCTAAAAAAGATCCCTTAAGATATTGACACAGCATTCTAGACGTCTAGAATACAAATGAAATTCAAATATTAACTGAGAACAAGGGCTTATATGATTAAGCTAAATAACATTACGAAGATTTTTACACTTCCAGATAAAAAACTGACCGCACTTGATAATGTTTCATTACATGTGCCGAAGGGGCAGATTTGCGGTGTCATTGGTGCTTCTGGTGCAGGTAAAAGTACACTTATCCGTTGTGTAAACCTATTAGAAAGACCAACTCACGGTGCTGTAATCATCGATGATGTGGATCTGACTCAGCTTTCTGAAGCAGAATTAGTGAAAACCCGTCGCCAAATCGGCATGATTTTCCAACATTTTAATTTGTTGACCTCTCGAACTGTTTTTGAAAACGTAGCATTGCCACTTGAATTAGAAAATAAATCGAAAGCAGAAATTCAAGAAAAAACGACCGCACTTTTAACGCTTGTAGGATTAAGTGATAAACATAATGTGTATCCTGCTAATCTCTCTGGTGGGCAAAAACAACGTGTAGCTATTGCGCGTGCACTTGCAAGCGATCCCAAAGTATTACTTTGTGATGAAGCCACCAGCGCATTGGATCCCGCTACAACTCAATCCATTCTAAAATTATTAAAAGAAATCAACCGCACTTTAGGTATCACAATTCTCTTAATTACCCACGAAATGGATGTCGTGAAGCGGATTTGTGATTTGGTGGCCATTATTGACCATGGCAAACTGATAGAACAGGGCTCGGTAAGCGACATCTTCTCCAATCCGAAAACTGAACTGGCACAACAATTTATTCGTTCTACTTTTAGTGTCAATTTACCGGATGAATATTTAGATAACCTGTTGCAAACGCCGAAGCACGCCAAGTCTTACCCGATTATCAAATTCGAGTTTACCGGACGCTCCGTGGATGCCCCGTTGTTGTCCCAAGCCTCCAAAAAATTCGGTGTGGAATTAAGCATTTTAACGTCCCAAATTGAATATGCCGGTGGCGTGAAATTCGGTTTCACCGTAGCTGAAGTGGAAGGCGACGAAGACGCTATTACACAAACAAAAATCTATTTAATGGAAAATAACGTACGCGTTGAGGTATTAGGCTATGTGGAATGATTTTTTAACGCAACTTACGCCTCAAATGTGGCAAGCGGTGTGGGTTTCCACCTATGAAACCGTGTATATCAGCTTTGCATCCACCCTATTAGCCGTGCTCATCGGTTTACCCTTTGGCGTAGTAACCTTCCTCACCGGCAA
>NZ_CALJRX010000343.1 GCF_937976265.1 uncultured Haemophilus sp. | reverse complement strand
TGAGCCAAAATTCTCCCGGTTCTCGAGTTTCTTATGGACAAAACGAGGTGGTTTCTATTGATAAGCAAGAAATTAATACTCAGGTTTTTGCCAAAGATGGGGAAACCATTGTGCTTGGCGGTGTATTCCACGATACGATCACGAAAAGCGAAGATAAAGTGCCAGTACTTGGCGATATACCTGGCATTAAACGATTGTTTAGTAAAGAAAGTGAACGACATCAAAAACGTGAGCTAGTGATTTTCGTGACGCCGCATATTTTAAAAGCAGGAGAAACGTTAGATGCGTTGAAACAAAAAAGTGCGGGTAAAAAATAACTTTTTTAGATGATGAATTTTTTTAATTTTCGCTGTATCCACTGTCGTGGCAATCTTCATATCGCAAAAAATGGGCTATGTTCCCGTTGCCAAAAACAAATTAAATCTTTTCCTTATTGCGGTCATTGTGGTGCGGAATTGCAATATTATGCGCAGTATTGTGGTAATTGCCTTAAACAAGAGCCTAGTTGGGATAAGATAGTCATTATTGGGCATTATGTTGAGCCACTTTCTATATTGATTCACCGTTTTAAATTTCAAAATCAATTTTGGATTGACCGCACTTTAGCTCGCCTTTTATATCTTGCGGTGTGTGATGCTAAACGAACGCATCAACTTAAATTGCCAGAAGCAATCATTCCAGTGCCTTTATATCATTTTCGTCAGTGGCGACGAGGTTATAATCAGGCTGATTTATTATCTCGGCAATTAAGTCGTTGGCTAGATATTCCTAATTTGAACAATATTGTAAAACGCGTGAGACATACCCATACTCAACGAGGTTTGAGTGCAAAAGATCGTCGTCAGAATTTAAAAAATGCCTTTTCTCTTGCTGTTTCGAAAAATGAATTTCCTTATCGTCGCGTAGCATTGGTGGATGATGTGATTACTACTGGTTCTACACTCAATGAAATATCAAAATTGTTGCGAAAATTAGGTGTAGAGGAGATCCAAGTGTGGGGGCTGGCGCGGGCTTAATATAAAGCACTGGAAAAAAAAGCGCGATGAGCGTATTATTCCCGATACTTTCTCTCAAGTATTTAGGACATAATATTATGGAACAAGCAACCCAGCAAATCGCTATTTCTGATGCCGCACAAGCGCATTTTCGAAAACTTTTAGACACGCAAGAAGAAGGAACGAATATTCGTATTTTCGTAGTTAACCCTGGCACCCCTAACGCGGAATGTGGCGTATCTTATTGCCCACCGAATGCCGTAGAAGAAAGTGATTTTGAAATGAAATATGACACTTTTTCTGCATTTATTGATGAGGTCAGCCTGCCTTTCTTAGAAGAAGCAGAAATTGATTATGTTACCGAAGAACTTGGTGCGCAACTTACCTTAAAAGCACCGAATGCCAAAATGCGTAAGGTGGCTGATGATGCGCCATTAATTGAACGTGTTGAATATGTGATTCAAACTCAAATTAATCCACAGCTTGCAAGTCATGGTGGACGCATAACCTTAATTGAAATTACTGAAGATGGTTACGCAATTTTACAATTCGGTGGTGGTTGTAACGGTTGTTCAATGGTGGACGTTACATTAAAAGATGGCGTAGAAAAACAACTTGTTAGCCTATTCCCAAATGAATTAAAAGGTGCAAAAGATGTAACCGAACATCAGCGTGGAGAGCACTCTTATTATTAGTGAGTGGTAAAAAGAAGATTTATAATAACCGCACTTTTGAAAGTGCGGTTATTTTTATGGAGTAAAAAATGAAAACACTTCATCCAGATGATTTTGGTTATTGGTTGGTTACTCAAAGTTCGAATCTTTATTTGCTGAATAATGAGTTGCCTTGTGGTACGGCTAAAACCCTTGGAATAGAAGGATTGCAGGCAATGCAAATCGGTGAATGGAAAAATCATCCGTTATGGCTTGTGGCTGAGCAAGAAAGTGATGAACGAGAATATGTAAGTTTGCGAGGATTACTTTCACTGCCAGAGGATGAATTCCATGTATTAAGCCGAGGTGTGGAAATTAATCATTTCCTAAAAACTCATAAATTCTGTGGAAAGTGCGGCCATAAAACACAACAAATTCAAGAAGAACTCGCTGTGCAATGTACTCACTGTGGGTATCGCACTTATCCTGTAATTTGCCCATCCATTATTGTTGCAGTTCGACGTGGCAAAGAAATATTACTTGCTAATCACAAGCGTCATTATCACCCGAAC
>NZ_CALJRX010000342.1 GCF_937976265.1 uncultured Haemophilus sp. | reverse complement strand
TCTTCCCCAGTCCAGGAGGTCCATGGAAGAGGGTGTGATCAAGGGCTTCTCCACGGAGATTAGCCGCCTTGACGAATATTTTAAGGTTTTCCAAAATAGCCTCCTGCCCTGTAAAGTCATCAAAAGAAAGTGGCCGTAAGGCGCGCTCTATATCTAACTCTTGGGGAGAAAGGTTACTCTTTTCTGGATTCAGGTTTGCATTCATGATCAATGGTTCAGAGAAGCTATTAGTTCCTATTATTGAAAAACTTTGTCTTTGTTTTTTGAGAATTCTTCTGCTTCTTTCATAGCTTTTAGGGTAGTCGTATTAGGGATATTTTCAACAGTCTTTTGTTCTTCTTGTAAAAGTTTAGGCCACATATTGGAACCAAAAACTAAATCCTCATCTAATACCTTTATTAGTGGTTTTTCTTTGAATTTCAAGAGATAATCCCACATAGTTAAGGATTTGTGTTTTTTAGAGTTACTTTCCTTTTTCATATAAACTGTGAAATTCTTAAACACGCCACAAAAGTACAATAAAATTCCTTAGAAAGCAAGTCTATAACACGCTTTTGAGCACTTCCCATGAGTGGGGTGTCTTGAAAGCGGGCAGGTGCCAGCGGTAATAGTTCAAGAGTTGCTCCAAGAGATCATTGCGCTCTTCTCGGCTCATTTTCAGTTGGACGCGTTTTAAATCGGCGGTGTAACCACATGTATTGTTCCACACCTTTTAAGATTTCTTTTTCCACGACTTTATTCATTCTCTCTGCAATCGCTGTTTCATCTGAAAGATCAGAAAAATCCACTGGTGGCGAAATACTGACCGTATAGCCTGAACCGTCTTTATTACGCAATGGGGCAAAAGGCACGACTTTGCAATTTGGTGCGGATTTAAGTAGATAATAACTCCCCGTAGTCGTTGCCGCTTCTTGTACAGCAAAGAAAGGTACAAATACGGCATTTTTTCTGCCGTAGTCATGATCGGGGGCATACCAAATAGTCTCACCTTTGCGTAAAGCTTTGAACATTCCACGCAGATCTTTTCGGTTCAGCATATCTTTATTTGAACGTAAGCGACCTTTAATTTGTAACCAGTCCAGTACAGGATTGTCATTGGGACGATAAACACCTATTCCTGGATGATGTAAGCCCACAATACGCGCGCCTAATTCAAGAGTAAGGAAATGAACACCCACAAAGATAATGCCGTCTTGAGCATTTTCTTTTAAATAATTTAAGCCTTCAATTTTTGACCATTTTTTAATGCGCGCATCAGACCAAAACCATGCCATGCCGGTTTCAATAATCGCCATACCAACAGCACGCAAGTTTTCTTGCAAAATGGCTTCACGTTCTTGCTCGGGCATTTCAGGGAAGCAGAGCTCAAGATTTCGGCGTGCAATAGCTGCACGGCGTTTTCCCACTTTTAATTTTGAGAAAAGCCAGCCTAAGCCATTGCCAATATGACGTAGAATTGGATAGGGAAGTAACAAAAGGCTTCGCCAAATCGCCACACCAAGCCAAAAGCCCCAGTATTTAGGGGCAAGAAAGTGCGGTTGAAATTGAGGGAGTTTTTCGTTTTTCATAATTCTTTTCTGGTTAGTTCGGCGTGTAGTTTATCGCAAATTTGAGTTGTGGTAAAATTGCGCTAAATTTTTATTATTCCAACAGAGAGATTTCAAAATGGCTCAATATTCTGCCAATTTTAATCAAGCAAAAGTATTAGTGTTAGGCGATGTGATGCTTGACCGTTACTGGTTTGGTGCAACTAATCGTATTTCACCGGAAGCACCGGTTCCTGTGGTTCGTGTACAAGATAATGAAGAGCGTGCAGGTGGTGCAGCAAACGTGGCAATGAATATTGCTTCCCTTAACGTACCAGTACAAATTTTAGGTTTAATTGGTCAAGATGAAACAGGCTCTGCTTTAACGAATTTATTACAACATCAAAAAATTGATTGTAATTTTGTGGCGTTGGATACTCATCCAACCATTACGAAATTACGTATTTTGTCTCGTCACCAACAATTACTTCGTTTGGATTTTGAAGAAGATTTCCAAAATGTGGAATGCCAAGAGTTGCTTGCGAAATTAGAAACAGAAGTGAAAAACTTTGGTGCGTTAGTGCTTTCTGATTACGGCAAAGGTACGTTAAAAGATGTGCAAAAGATGATCCAAATTGCACGCAAAGCGAATGTACCTGTGTTGATTGATCCAAAAGGTACGGATTTTGAGCGTTATCGTGGTGCGACTTTACTGACACCAAATATGTCAGAGTTTGAAGCGGTGG
>NZ_CALJRX010000341.1 GCF_937976265.1 uncultured Haemophilus sp. | reverse complement strand
GTGGCGAAACAAGAATATGCGCCTCGTGTGATTAGCGGCGAATTAGCTTTCTTAATTCGTAGTGCATTAAATACGGCGATTTATGGTGAACAAGGTCTCGGTTGGAAAGGTACCAGCTGGCGTATCGCGCAAAGTATTAAGCGTAGTGATATTGGGGGTAAAACAGGTACAACTAATAGTGCGAAAGTTGCTTGGTATGTGGGCTTTGGTGCTAACTTAGTGACCGCGACCTATGTCGGTTTCGATGATAACAAACGCGTATTAGGTAAAGGTGAAGCGGGTGCGAAAACCGCAATGCCAGCCTGGGTCGCTTATATGAAAGCGGCACTTTCTGATGTACCAGAACGTCAACTTGATCTTCCACCAAACATCATAGAAAAAACCATTGATAGTAACTCAGGTTTACTTTCTGAAGGTGGTGGCCGTAAAGAATACTTTATCGTTGGTACTGAGCCTAAACGTACTTACATTGCAGAAATGAAAGAGCGCGGTTATTATGTCCCACCTGAGTTGCAACAACGCTTAAATGGTGGAACAGGCAAAACCAAAGACGCAATTCCTGCAACGCAACCAGAAGAATTATTCTAACCCTGATTTAAATGCTAAAAGTGCGGTTAATTTTGACCGCACTTTTTTACGTCAAAAGGACAAATCATGTTAAGTTATCGTCACAGTTTCCATGCCGGCAATCATGCTGATGTGTTAAAACACATTGTGTTAATGCTGATTTTGGAAAATCTTTCATTGAAAGAAAAAGGTTTTTACTACCTCGATACCCATTCAGGGGTCGGACGCTATCGTTTAAGTTCTAACGAATCAGAAAAAACCGGCGAATACAAAGAGGGAATTGGGAGACTTTGGGAAAGAACAGATTTACCCGAAGAAGTTGCTCGCTACGTGGATCTCATTAAAAAGCTCAATTATGGCGGTAAAGAATTACGCTATTATGCCGGCTCACCAATGATTGCTGCACAATTATTGCGTTCGCAAGATCGTGCATTACTAACAGAATTACACCCGAGCGATTTTCCATTATTACGCAATAATTTCAAAGAATTTAAAAATATCACCACAAAATCAGAAAATGGTTTCCAACAACTCAAAGCGACGCTTCCACCAAAAGAACGCCGCGGCTTAGTGCTTATTGATCCGCCTTATGAATTAAAAGAAGATTATGATCTCGTCGTGAAAGCGATCGAAGAGGGTTATAAACGTTTTGCGACAGGCACTTATGCGATTTGGTATCCAGTGGTTCTACGTCAACAAACAAAACGCATTTTTAAAGGATTAGAAGCAACGGGAATTCGTAAAATTTTGAAAATTGAATTGGCTGTTCGCCCTGATAGCGATCAACGTGGTATGACCGCGAGTGGAATGGTGGTGATTAACCCGCCTTGGCAATTAGAACAGCAAATGAAATCTATTTTGCCTTATTTGACCCAAACGCTCGTCCCTGAAGGTACGGGAAGTTGGACAGTGGAATGGATTGTGCCGGAATAATCCATTCCAAAATCTCGGTCAAAATGACCGCACTTTTAAATTTTAATTTTATTGGAATACAATACTAAACAAAGTGCAATAACCATAATTAAAATTGCGCCTGCAAATAAGATGGTATCAACTGAGCTCTCATGATTCACAATAATCAGGCGCAACATGGCGGTAATCCCCGCGTAAATAAAATAGCGCAAAGGAAAGTGATAGCCACTTTTAAAATATTGCACGATAAGGCCAATAAAACCGAAGTATAAGAAAAACATCACGGCTTGTTCGGCAACATCATAAGGCACTACGCTTGATGTATTAAACACCATAATCGCTAAGGTATAGGTAATTTTAGCTAAAGCAATAATCAATACTAAAGCCAAAGCAATAAGTGAAAAACTTAATACCACTTTTAATACACTAGTCACTACTCTAGGCAGCTTTTCGAGTTCTTGAGATTCTTCCATAAAGTTCCTTTTTTGTTTTTTAAAATGACGAAAGGTGCGTATTTTAAAGGAATGTGATTTCGTGGTAAATAACCAAATTTAATCAAATAAAAAAGGCAGATATTGATCTGCCTTTTCTTTTTTACATAAATGAATAATTACTCATCCAAGAAACTTCTTAAGGTTTCTGAACGACTTGGATGACGTAATTTACGCAATGCTTTTGCTTCAATCTGACGAATACGCTCACGAGTTACGTCAAATTGTTTACCCACTTCTTCGAGTGTATGGTCGGTATTCATATCAATACCAAAACGCATACGTAATACTTTTGCTTCACGAGGAGTTAAACCTTCTAACACTTCATGAGTCGCCACCTTCAAGCTTTGTGCAGTTGCAGAATCTAATGGCAATTCAAGGGTTGAGTCCTCGATGAAGTCACCTAAATGTGAATCATCGTCATCACCGATTGGGGTTTCCATAGAAATAGGTTCTTTCGCAATTTTAAGCACTTTACGAATTTTATCTTCTGGCATTCCCATGCGTTCAGCAAGCTCTTCTGGCGTCGCTTCACGTCCCATTTCTTGTAACATTTGACGAGAAATACGATTTAATTTGTTAATCGTTTCAATCATATGAACAGGAATACGGATTGTACGCGCTTGGTCCGCAATGGAACGAGTAATGGCCTGACGAATCCACCAGGTTGCATAAGTAGAGAATTTATAACCACGGCGGTATTCAAATTTATCTACCGCTTTCATCAAACCAATATTCCCTTCTTGAATTAAATCCAAGAATTGTAAACCTCGGTTGGTATATTTTTTCGCAATAGAAATGACTAAACGCAAGTTGGCTTCAACCATTTCTTTTTTCGCACGGCGAGCTTTTTGTTCACCACGAGATACCGCATCACAAATCTCACGCATTTGTTGGATGGTGAGATTGGTATGTTGCTCAATATTCGCTAAGTTATCTAAAGATAAACGAATACGCTCTTCATATTTTGGTAAACGTTTTGCCCAAGCTTTCGTTGATTTTAATGCTTTTGCTACCCACGCATCACTACTACCATTAGCAACAACAAGTGCCTCAAATTCATCTTTTGGCATACCCGCAATATCAACTAATACTTTTTGTAGTTGACGCTCTTCTGAACGTACACGTTTCATCATATTCTTCATTGATAAAACAAGTACATCAAATTGTTTAGGCACTAAACGGAATTGTTTAAAAATATCTGCGAGTAGAGCAATTTGATCTTTTGCGCGTTTACCACTGCGTCCGTGTTTTGCAATAGTTGCTAATGTTTTGGTGTGTTGCTCTCTTAATGCCGCAAATCTTTCACGCGCCACTTCAGGGTCGATACTGTTATCTGAATCGCTGTCATCTGAACTTGAGCCGCTATCGCTTTCATCTTCCTCATCGCTCTCATCATCAACGTCTGCAGCAGATTCAGTACCTTCACCTTCATCAGCAAAATTTTCATCAATGTTTGCGGTTTCCTCTTCTGGAACATTTGGATCCACAAAGCCTGTGATTAAATCAGCTAAACGATAATTACCCGCTTCTACTTGATCATAATTATCTAATAATTCAGTTAACGCTTCTGGGTACGCCGCAATGGCAGTTTGAACTTCGTCAATTCCTTCTTCAATACGTTTTGCAATGCTGATTTCATCTTCACGGGTAAGAAGATCAACCGTTCCCATTTCGCGCATATACATACGCACAGGATCGGTTGTGCGACCGATTTCAGATTCCACATTGGATAAAATCTGCGTTGCTTCTTCCACTGCATCTTCATCCGGAATCGTGTCATTCAACATCATTTCGTCACTTTCCGGTGCTTCATCAAGAACCGGAATACCCGCATCATGCTGTAAAGTTTGCAACAACTTATCGTAATATTCTGGATCGATCAAATCTTCTGGAAGCAAGTCATTGATCTCCGCATAAGTTAAATAACCTTGCGTACGACCTAATTCCATAAGCTGTTCAATTTGTTCTGAATATTGCTCTGCGGTAGATTGTTGATTTTGTTCCATTTTTATTCCCGTTTTGCGTTATTTTTGGAAGATAAAAGCCCTTGTTTTGAACAGGAGATTTTACCATTGTTATGACGGATTAACTAACTGTTTTTTCTGCTCTTCTTTTCCCTTGAGCAAATTCACTAAAATTGCTCGTTCTTGATCAGTTAAGCCTTCCGCCCTTTCTTTTGCAATCAGCATCTCAATATCACGTTCAATCGCTTGAATATTCAATCGACGATAGTTTTGAGAGAATGCATTAATGATTTCTAAGTCGTCTAATAGATGATCCCAAGACGCCAATATTTCAAGGGGCTTACTGAATTCTGTATCGCGAAAATATTCTAAGATTTGACCTGTTGTAATGCCTTCTCGTTCACGGCAAAGTGCGGTCAATTTTTCGAGTAATTCGTAACCCGCTTCATGCTTTAAGGCTTGCAAACCGACGTCCGAAATACGATTCACCAATTGTGAATTCTGTAATAACAGCGAAATCACCACACGCATTGGCGTTTTCTTAATGGTTTTTTGCGGCGTTTTAGGTTTGGGTTCAGCCTTATCTATTTGATTTGGTATTAAGCTTTCAAGCTGTGATTGATCAAAGATCCCGAGCTTTTGTGCCAACATATTTCGCAATGAAAGGCGCAGCATATCACCAGGAATTTGACGAATTAAAGGCGCTGCGAGTGCCACTAATTTACCTCGTCCTTCTTGCGTCGAAAAATCTACCTGTGGACTTAAATGCGCGAATAAGAATTCTGTGAGAGACTGAGCTTGATCAATATACTCTTCAAACTTTTCTTTACCATATTGACGAATATAAGTATCCGGATCTTCTCCATCCGGCAGGAAAATAAACTTAATTTGTCGTCCATCTTCCAGATAAGGTAAGGCGTTTTCAAGGGCACGCCAAGCGGCATCACGCCCTGCTCTATCGCCATCGTAGCAGCAAATGACTTGCTCTGTTGAACGGAACAATAATTGAATTTGCTCCGAGGTCGTCGATGTCCCAAGAGAAGCCACCGCATAATTCACACCAAATTGAGCCAACGCTACCACATCCATATAGCCTTCAACTACAAGCAATTTTTCTGGCTCATCATTAATTTGTAAGGCTTCATACAAGCCATAAAGTTCATTCCCTTTATGGTATGTAATGGTTTCGGGGGAGTTCAAATATTTGGGTTTTTCATCCGTTAAAACACGTCCCCCAAAAGCGACCGTACGACCACGTTTATCCCGAATCGGAAACATAATACGATTACGGAATTTATCGTACACATTGCCACGATCATTGCGAGAAAGCATACCTAAATCAAACAACTTTTTCTGTTCTTCTCGATTTTTGCCGAATTGACGCAACACCGTATCCATCGCATTGGGCACATAACCGATTTGAAAACGTTCGATAATTTCTGGCGATAAACCACGTTGCTGAAGATAGCTTTGAGCAGGAATATTTAGCGGGAGTTGAGCTTGATAAAACGACGCAATCTCTTGCATCAAATCATATAAATTACGTTTTGTTTGATAGCTCACATTCGGTTTATTACCAAATTGATTTGGGCGTTTTTCATAAGGCACTTCAAGTCCTGCCGAAGCGGCAAGTTCTTCAACGGCTTCAACAAATTCTAATTTGTCATAATCCATTAAAAATGAAATCGCATTGCCTTTCGCGCCACAACCGAAGCAATAATAGAATTGTTTTTTTTCACTTACCGTGAAGGAGGGTGTTTTTTCATGATGAAACGGACAACAAGCTTGATAATCGCGTCCCGCTTTTTTGAGTTTCACGCGCGCATTAATCACATCGACAATATTCGATTTTGTGAGCAGATCATCAATAAATTGGCGTGGAATTGAGCCTTTCATTGC
Organism: uncultured Haemophilus sp.; assembly: GCF_937976265.1. Classification (GTDB taxonomy): domain Bacteria; phylum Pseudomonadota; class Gammaproteobacteria; order Enterobacterales; family Pasteurellaceae; genus Haemophilus_D. The sequence goes on along the minus strand of NZ_CALJRX010000341.1, from coordinate 7,116 downwards.
CTTGCCTCCTTGAATACGATGCGAAAGTGCGGTTGATTTTGCGTGACTTTTTTTCGATGAGTTTAAAGCAACAAAACCGTGATACCCAAAAGGTTTCACGGTTTGTCTTAACTCGAGTTAGAAAATACTACAAATTAGTATAAACGGGTATTGCGCGCGTTTTCGCGAGCATTACGTTTAGCGTGACGTTTAGCAAGCGTTGCTTTTTCACGTTTACGGATTGTAGTTGGTTTTTCATAGAATTCACGAGCGCGAACTTCTGCTAAAATACCAGCTTTTTCGCAAGAGCGTTTGAAACGACGTAAAGCTACGTCAAATGATTCGTTTTCACGTACTTTAATTACAGGCATAAGCCAATCACCTCAATGAGTTTAATTTAATTGCAATTTTAAATTTTTATTACTGCCGAATGAACGGCAAATTCAATAAAGGACGCAATTCTAATCGATCTTCCCTGCAAAAGCAAAGGAAAGATCGCCTATTTGCTGAAAATTTGGCGTTTGAACTGGTTTAAGCGGGCTAAACAAGGTAAAATCTTTGCCAATTTTTTTAATAAAATGAGAAGAAAATGCGTATTTTAGGAATCGAAACCTCCTGTGATGAAACAGGTGTCGCGATTTATGATGAAGACAAAGGCTTAATTGCCAATCAACTCTACACGCAAATTGCCTTGCATGCGGATTACGGCGGTGTGGTGCCAGAACTGGCTTCCCGCGATCACATTCGCAAAACAGCGCCATTAATTAAAGCCGCATTAGAAGAAGCCAATTTAACCGCTGATCAAATTGATGGTATCGCCTATACAAGTGGCCCAGGTTTAGTGGGCGCATTATTAGTGGGCGCAACGATCGCGCGTTCACTGGCTTATGCCTGGAATGTGCCCGCTATTGGCGTACACCATATGGAAGGTCACCTACTTGCGCCAATGCTTGATGAAAATCGACCGCACTTTCCATTTATTGCCCTCTTAGTTTCAGGTGGACATACACAGTTAGTGCGCGTTGATGGCGTAGGTAAATATGAAGTTATTGGTGAATCTATTGATGATGCGGCTGGTGAGGCTTTTGATAAAACTGCAAAATTATTAGGGTTAGATTACCCTGGCGGTGCGGCACTTTCACGTTTAGCCGAAAAAGGATCGCCAGATCGTTTTGTGTTTCCACGTCCAATGACAGATCGACCAGGCCTTGATTTTAGCTTTTCAGGTTTAAAAACCTCAGCGGCTAACACCATTAATCAGGCGATCAAGCAAGAAGGCGAATTAACCGAACAAACCAAAGCCGATATTGCGTTTGCCTTCCAAGATTCCGTCGTGGATACACTTGCAATTAAATGCAAACGTGCCTTAAAAGAAACGGGCTATAAACGCTTAGTGATTGCTGGCGGGGTGAGTGCAAACAAAAAATTGCGTGAAACCCTTGGCACTATGATGAAAAATCTTGGTGGTGAAGTATTTTATCCGCAACCTCAATTTTGTACCGATAATGGTGCCATGATTGCCTATACGGGCTTTTTACGCTTAAAACAAGGTCAGCATAGCGATCTCGCCATTGATGTTAAACCTCGTTGGGCGATGGCCGAACTCCCTGCAATTTAAGGAAAAGATATGGAAAATATGATTAAAGTAAGAGCCATGCGTGCAGCCGGTATCGCTTGTTTTTTAGTGCTCGCGATTATTGGCGCATGGATTTTTACCACGCCAAGTAGTGATATCGTTAGCGCGCTTTCAGCTGCCGGAAAAATGGTTGGCGGTGGTGCCACTTACGGGACCTTTATGCTCGCAGCCTGTCCACCTGTTGCAGGATTTATTGCCTATTATTTCTGGAAATGGGTGATTAAATAATGGCAAAACTCTATTTTTACTACTCTACGATGAATGCGGGCAAATCAACCACGTTGCTGCAGTCTTCCTATAACTATCGTGAACGCAATATGAACACCATGGTTTATACGGCAGCCATTGATGACCGCTTTGGGTTAGGCAAAGTCACGTCACGTATTGGTATTCATGAAGATGCGAATTTATTTACGTCAACGAGTGACCTTTTTGCCGAAGTGAGTCAACGTTTACAACAAGAAAACATTCATTGTGTTTTAGTTGACGAAGCCCAGTTTTTAACGAAACAGCAGGTCTATCAATTAAGCGATGTCGTGGATAAACTGAAGATTCCTGTGCTTTGTTATGGCTTGCGTACCGACTTCCAAGCAGAGCTATTTGAAGGCAGTAAGTATTTACTTGCTTGGGCAGATCAACTAGAAGAATTAAAAACAATCTGTTATTGTGGACGTAAAGCCAATTTCGTTTTACGTTTAAATGAACAAGGTGAAGTCATTAAGGAAGGGGAACAAATCCAAATTGGTGGAAACGACTCTTATCTTTCGGTTTGCCGCTATCATTACAAAGAAAAGTGCGGTCAGCTTTAACTTCGTTTTTCAATTTTATACTCGGAGGACAATTTTATGCTAAAAAACAAAACATTCGGCAGTGCCTTAATCATTGCTGGCACAACCATCGGGGCAGGGATGCTCGCGATGCCATTAACCTCTGCCGGTATTGGTTTTGGTTACACCGTTTTCTTATTAGTCGGCTTATGGGCACTTTTGGTTTACAGCGGTTTACTTTTTGTTGAAGTGTACCAAACTGCAGATCGTTTGAATGATGGCGTGGCGACTCTCGCTGAGAAATACTTCGGCATCACTGGGCGTGTCTTGGCGACTTTTAGCTTGCTCATTTTACTTTATGCCCTTTCTGCGGCCTACATCACCGGTGGCGGTTCATTATTATCGGGTTTACCAACCGCTTTTGGCTTTGAAAGTCTTTCCTCCGAACTTTCAATCATTTTATTTACCGTCGTACTCGGTGCCTTTGTGGTTGTAGGTACAAGAGGCGTTGATGGTGCCACCCGTATTTTATTTATTGGTAAATTAATTGCCTTTGCTTTTGTGTTATTTATGATGCTACCCAAAGTGTCTGTCGATAACTTGATGGCCTTACCTTTAAATTATGCTTTCGTGATCTCTGCGGCACCAATTTTCTTTACCTCTTTTGGCTTCCACATCATCATGGGCAGCGTAAACAGCTATTTAGATGGTAGTGTTACTCAATTCCGTAAAGCGATTTTAATTGGTACAGCGATTCCACTTGTGGCTTATTTAGTGTGGCAATTAGCGACTCACGGTGTATTAAGCCAAAATGAATTTGTGCAAGTGTTACAAGCGGATCCAACCCTTAACGGCTTAGTCAATGCAACACGCCAAATCACAAACTCTCATATCATGGGTGAAGTCGTACGTGTGTTCTCAGCACTTGCATTAATCACCTCTTTCCTTGGTGTGATGCTAGGGGTATTTGAAGGTTTAGGCGATTTATTTAAACGTTACAAATTACCACACAATCGTTTGACACTGACGGTTGCCGCCTTCACGCCACCACTTGCATTCGCCTTGTATTATCCTGAAGGCTTTATCGCGGCATTAAGCTATGCGGGTTTACTCTGCGCGTTCTACTGCTTGATTTTGCCTATCGGACTAGCATGGAAAACACGTCAAGCGAATCCAAATCTGCCTTATCGCGTAATCGGTGGAAACGTAACCTTAGTGATTGCGTTAGTCATTGGTGTGGCGATTATGATCGTGCCATTCTTAATTCAAGCGGGTTATTTACCTGCAGTAGCGGGTTAAAGTGCGGTCAATTTTGAGCGTGTTTTTGAGATAAAAAATGGGGCGTATCATCTACGCCCCATTTTGTTTTCTAACTGTTTAGTTATGACTGAATTTCAGCAAGGAACTCTTCTTCCGTTAAAACAGCCACGCCTAATTCTTGCGCTTTTGTCAGTTTAGAACCCGCCGCATCTCCTGCAATCACAAAATCTGTTTTCGCTGAAACCGAACCACTCACTTTCGCGCCCATCTCTTGTAATAGCGCTTTAGCTTCATTACGGCCCATTTGAGTAAGCGTACCGGTTAGCACGACCGTTTTACCTTTAAAGAGATTCTCACCTACTTCTTTTACTTCTACATCATCCCAATGTACGCCTTGTTGGATAAGATCATTCACCACAGCCACGTTATGTGGCTCGTGCCAAAACGCTAAAATACGATTTGCCACCACTTCGCCCACATCCGGTACTTGTTGTAAGGCGTCTAAATCTGCATTTTGTAACGCTTCGAGGGTTTTGAAATGATTGGCTAAATTCAATGCCGTTGCTTCACCCACTTCACGAATCCCTAAAGCAAAAATAAAACGTGCTAACGTCGTATTTTTCGCTTTTTCAAGGCTCGCCAATGCATTTTCAGCCGATTTTGCGCCCATTCTTTCCAAACGAGTCAGTGTGGTTAAATCTAACTTGAATAAATCGGCTGGCGTATGAATTAATTCACGATCCACCAACTGCTCAATTAATTTGCCCCCTACACCATCAATATCCATGGCCTTGCGAGAAACGAAATGTTTAAGCGCTTCTTTACGCTGTGCAGCACAGAACAAACCGCCCGTACAACGCGCGACGGCTTCACCTTCAATACGAACAATGGCCGAATCACATACAGGACAAGTTTTAGGGAAAATGATCGGTCTCGCATCTGCCGGGCGACGGTCATGTAATACGCCGATAATTTGTGGGATCACATCTCCCGCTCGACGGATCACCACCGTATCGCCAATCGCAATGTCCAAGCGTTCAATTTCATCGCCATTATGTAACGTCGCATTACTTACCGTTACTCCTGCCACAAATACCGGTTCTAATTTGGCAACAGGTGTAATCGCCCCCGTTCTGCCCACTTGGAATTCCACATCATTTAGGCGAGTTAATTCCTCTTGTGCAGGGAATTTATAAGCAATCGCCCAACGTGGCGCTTTGGAAATAAAACCTAATTTCTCTTGCAACGCAATATCATTGATTTTCAACACGGTTCCATCAATATCGTAGCCAAGAGCACTGCGTTTATTTTGAATATCACGATAAAAATCCAACACTTCATCTGTGCCGTTACATAAACGGATTTCTGGGTTTACCGGAATCCCAATAGACTTCAACCATTGCAAACGATCATAATGCGTATTCGGCAAATCTACCCCTTCGGCAATACCAATACCATAAGCATTCAATACCAATGGACGCTTACTCGTAATTTTTGGATCGAGCTGGCGCAACGAACCTGCTGCTGCATTACGTGGGTTAGCAAAAGTTTTCTCACCTTTCTCTAAAGCCTGTTGATTTAAGCGCTCAAAGCCTGCGTGTGGCATAAACACTTCACCGCGCACTTCTAAACGAGCGGGTGGATTATCCATTAAAAGTTGCAACGGAATATTTCGAATCGTGCGGATATTCGCGGTAATATCTTCCCCTGTTGTTCCATCACCGCGAGTTGCCGCTTGAGTCAGTACGCCATTTACATACAAAATACTCACTGCTAAACCATCTAATTTGGGTTCACAGCAGAAAGTGAGTGGTTCAGGCAAACGAATAAGACGATCTTCAATGCGTTTTACGAATGCATAAAATTCCTCGTCTGAAAAAGCATTATCCAAAGACAACATTGGAATTTCATGACGAATTTGTGCAAAACCAGAAAGCGGTTTGGCGCCTACACGCTGAGTAGGTGAATCTGCCGTAATGAGTTCCGGATGGGCGGCTTCTAAGGCTTTAAGTTGATGAAATAAACGGTCATATTCCGCGTCAGGAATGGTTGGGTTATCCAATACATGATATTCATATTCATAACGACGAAGATCCTGACGTAATGTATCAATTTGTTGCTGAAGGCTCATAATGTTCTCTAATGGTTTGCTCATTGAATTAAAATGGGCGAACCATCGGCTCGCCCAAAGTGCGGTTATTTTTTCGTGCGTTTTATGCGATGCGAGATAAGTAATCCTGCTCAGCCATATCATCAAAAATCTCTTGCTGATCAGTCAATACCACGCCACCTAAATCTTCTGCGATGGTTTTCGCTGCGCGAATCATCATACGTAAGTTCGCCAAATTATTACCTGGTGATGGCAACTGCATAAAGAGCACCACACCCATCGTTGAAAACTCAGCCATATTGTAATAATCAAACGTACCCGGTTGTTCAATGTTTGCCACGCTAAATAACACCGGACTTGCCACACTTAAATCAAAGTGGCGGTGATACATTTGACGCTCACCAAAAATAAACCCGAGGTTTTCTAAAGACTGGGATAATTGTGGACCATAGAATTCACGATTTTGATTTGAAATGACATAAAGTTGAACAAACCCTGTGGTTTGTTTCGGTTTTTCCACTTCTACGGGCTCGTGATAATTAAAATGCACGTTCTCATGAACAGGTTCTTGAGTTGGATTTAATGACATCTCGGCTAACTGCTCACGCAATTCAGGCGAAGAAGAATTCACACCATCAAAATCATTGCTTTGTGCTTCTAATTCTTCGATTGTCATTTCTGCTACACGCGGTTTTGGTTGTACATTCGTTTCAGGATAAACCACGGGTTCAGGTTGTGGAGCTGGCGCAGGAGCAGGTTGCGTAGTATTCATCTCATAAACCGGCTGATTTGGTAGAGAGATTTTAATATCATCCACGCTTTTTTCTATTTGACGCGCATCCACTTGAGCGCGCTGCTCATCAAAATTAAATTGCTGTTGGCTTGCTGCCTGTGGTGCTACTTTAGGTTGAACATGTTGTTGTACAGGCTGTGCCGCTTGAGCGCGATGTGTTAAACGAATATCCGCATTAGGATCAGCAGCTTGCGAAAAAGGATTGACCTCACCGTTTTTAGAAGTGCGGTTAAATGTATTCGCGCTTTTAAAATATTTTGATTTCTCACGGCGATTTGACCATAATCCGTGTACCACTAAGGCAATTAAAGCAATTACCCCTAAAATAATCAAAATGGTATTTAAGTCCATTCTTGTTGCTCCTTAACGCAATGATTTTTGCTAATCCTATCACATTTCCACAGGTGAAAAAATAGGAAAGCAAACAAGATATTAAAAGGGATGAGATGGAATTTTTCTCAAAAAATATTGTCTTTCTGTGACATTTTGTATTTTTTACTTTTCAATTTAAAGGAACAATGATGATCGATCAAAATGAAATAAAATCTGCTTTCAATCATTTCGTCATGGG
>NZ_CALJRX010000340.1 GCF_937976265.1 uncultured Haemophilus sp. | reverse complement strand
TGGCGGTGAGAGGGGGATTCGAACCCCCGATGCACTTTCGCACATACACGCTTTCCAGGCGTGCTCCTTCAACCACTCGGACATCTCACCGTTTTGAAGTGCGTGAAATATAAAGATTTATCTAAGATTAGTCAAGTTTTTTGAGCTAGAACATAAAAAATCCTTTTCCTTTTAGCTAAAATATAAACTTATCTCTTTTCTATCGTCGTATTTTTATGCAAATCAAATCACTCTTTTCTAAAAATGTGTTTTTGGCTGTCAAACCATTTAGCGCATTGAAAGAATCTTTCCGTGAAGGCTACGGAAAACAAAAATTGATCAAAGATATTATCGCGGGTCTGACAGTAGGAGTCATTGCGATTCCCCTCTCCATGGCCTTAGCGATCGCCAGCGGTGTTCCACCACAACATGGCCTTTATACGGCTATTGTGGCGGGTATTGTGATTGCATTAACTGGTGGATCGCGTTTCAATATTTCTGGACCAACCGCGGCATTTGTCGTGATTTTATATCCCGTTACCCAACAATTTGGACTCAGTGGTTTACTCATGGCTACGCTGCTCTCGGGGATTATTTTAGTCATCATGGCCTTGTCTCGATTGGGGCGGTTAATTGAGTACATTCCTCTCCCCGTTACACTGGGCTTTACCTGCGGGATTGGCATTACAATCGGTACATTACAAATCAAAGATTTCTTAGGTTTAGATATTGCCCAAATGCCACCTCACTATATTGAAAAAGTACAGACTATTTTAACCGCACTTCCGACGATTAGCTGGGCTGATACTGCTGTTGGTGTTGTCACCTTATTTGTTCTCACACAATGGCACAAACTTCGTTTACCTGTGCCTGGTCATTTACCTGCTGTGATTATTGGTACACTCATGGCATTAGCTTTAGGGCAATTTGGTTTCTCGGTTGAAACCATTGGTACCGCATTCCACTACACCTTAGCGGATGGCACAACGGGAAATGGCATTCCGAATGTCTTGCCTGAATTTGCCTTACCTTGGAATATTCCAAACGCACAGGGTGAAATCATTAATTGGAATTTTGATAAAATACAAGATCTCTTACCTGCAGCTTTTTCAATGGCGGTATTAGGCGCGATTGAGTCACTACTTTGTGCGGTCATCTTAGATAACATGACTGACACTAAACATCGCTCCAATAATGAACTGCTTGCTCAGGGTTTAGGGAATATTGTTTCGCCATTCTTAGGCGGGATTACCGCAACCGCAGCTATTGCGCGCTCAGCCGCTAATGTGAAAGCAGGAGCGGTATCACCAATATCGAGTGTTGTTCATGCACTCTTAGTCTTATTCTCACTGTTATTCTTTGCGAATGCCTTGTCTTACTTACCGCTCTCCTCTATGGCCGCATTGTTGTTAATGGTGGCTTGGCATATGGCAAATGTGCCTGAAATTATTCGTTTGGCGCGTCGTTCCACACAAAATGAAATTGCGGTATTGTTCACTTGCCTAATTCTCACGGTGTTATTCGATATGGTGATTGCCATCTCAGTTGGCGTATTATTGGCGAGTCTCTTATTTATCCGCACCATTGCAGAAATGACAAAAGCTATTGAGCAACCAGCACCAGAAGATCTGAATGATGTGTTAGCTTATCGTATCAGTGGCCCATTGTTCTTTGCGGCGGCAGATAAACTCTTTGCGGATTTACACGATAAAACGGTACATACGGATCACAAGATTAAACATATCATATTACAATGCGATGCCGTAACCGTGCTTGATACAGGGGGCATTCATGCACTCACTCACTTTGTACAGCATATGTTGCCACATCAACAAATCTACTTGTGCAATATGCAGTTCCAACCACTGAGAATGTTAGTGAAATCAAACTCTGTGCCTGAATTGCAAAAAATCAACTACGGCTCAGATTTACAAGATGTCTTTAATAAAATTCGTGAGTTTGAACAAGCAAATCCATAAAACAGTAAAAAGCGTGCTAAAATAGGCACGCTTTTTTATCAATAAAAATAAAGGAATTCAGAATGCGTCCAAATAATCGTGAAAATCATCAATCTCGTCCAATTAAAATCACCCGTAATTATACTAAACATGCTGAAGGCTCAGTATTAGTGGAATTTGGTGATACCAAAGTATTATGTACGGCAAGTGTTGATGAAAGTGTACCGCGTTTCTTAAAAGGACAAAATCAAGGTTGGGTGACAGCGGAATATGGCATGTTGCCACGCTCTACACACAGCCGTATGCAACGTGAAGCCGCAAAAGGCAAACAAGGTGGACGCACCATGGAAATTCAACGCTTAATCGCACGTTCATTGCGTGCCATGGTTGACTTAGAAGCCCTTGGCGAACGTTCTATTACCTTAGACTGCGATGTGATTCAGGCGGATGGTGGTACCAGAACAGCGTCTATCACGGGTGCAGCAGTGGCTTTATGTGATGCTATCAATGGTTTAATCGCTAACGGCACATTAAAAACCAATCCAATCAAAGGTCTGGTTGCGGCAATTTCGGTTGGAATTGTTGAAGGTGAAGCCTTATGTGATTTGGAATATGTAGAAGATTCAGCCGCCGAAACAGACATGAACGTTGTGATGATGGAAGATGGCCGCATGATCGAAGTGCAAGGTACGGCAGAAGGCGAACCATTCAGCCACGAAGAATTACTCACCTTATTAGGCTTAGCAAAACAAGGCTGCGAACAAATCTTCGCGGCACAACGTGAAGCATTAGGTTTATAGGAACAAAAAATGGAAAGCTACAAAATCGAATTTATTAAATTCGCGTTGAGTCGCCAAGTGCTCAAATTTGGTGAATTTACCCTAAAATCAGGTCGAAAAAGCCCTTATTTTTTCAATGCTGGATTGTTTAGTACGGGTGCAGATCTTGCTCGCTTAGGTGAATACTACGCGAAAGCAATTCAATCAAGTGCGGTCGATTTTGATGTCATTTTTGGACCTGCCTATAAAGGCATTCCGATTGCGACGAGCGTTTCCATTGCACTATTCAATCAATTTAACCGAGATACACCTGTTTGCTTTAACCGCAAAGAAGCCAAAGATCACGGTGAAGGTGGTAATTTGATCGGTAGCCCATTAACCGGCAATGTGTTATTAGTCGATGATGTCATTACAGCTGGCACAGCCATTCGTGAATCAATGGCGCTTCTTGAGGCTAATCACGCCAAATTAGCCGCCGTATTTATTGCATTAAATCGTCAGGAAAAAGGCAAAGGCGAACTTTCCGCCATTCAAGAAGTGGAACGCGACTACCAGTGCCAAGTGCTTTCCATTATTGATTTTAATGATTTAATACAATTCATTGAAAACGAAGCCGATTATCAACAATATTTGCCAGCAATGCGTGCTTATCGTGAAAGTTATGGTGTGTAATTCATCACTTGAAAAATAAGAAAAATACCATATTAATGTAAGGGCAGACATTTGCGTCTACCCATTATTGTCAAAAGACCTTTTTGACTACACTTTAGGGGAAGAGAATGTATTTTTTTGGAAAGATTATCGGGGTTTTTCTCGGTTTTAAATGGGGTGGTTTTTTCGGTGCCATCGCTGGACTCATTTTAGGTTCAATCGCAGATAAAAAACTCTATGAGCTTGGTTCGGTTAACTCTAGCTTTTTTAAGAAAAAAACAACCCGACAAGCGCTCTTTATGCAAACGACTTTTGCGGTACTTGGACATTTAAGTAAATCCAAAGGTCGAGTGACGGAAGAAGATATTCAACTGGCAAATCAATTGATGAACCAGATGCAATTAGATGAGAGTCATCGCAAACTTGCTCAAGAGGCATTTAGTCGAGGTAAAGCAACAGATTTTCCACTACGTCAGGTGATTCGCGAATTCCGCATTGGATGTGGACAACGAGCTGATTTACTGAGAATGTTTTTGCACGTACAAGTGCAAGCTGCCTTTGTTGATTCTCAATTACATGAGTCGGAAAAAGAAGTGCTTTATGTGGTGGCTGAAGAGCTTGGTCTTTCCCGTATGCAGTTTGAGCAAATGCTGGCAATGGAAATTGCAGCTCGTCAATTTACTCAAGGTGGATTCTATCGCCAATACCAACAGGGCGGTTATCAACAGCAAGGTGGGTATCAATATCAACAACAAGGTAGTTACCAACAATCTTCTGGCCCAACATTAAGTGATGCTTATAAAGTATTGGGCGTGAGTGAAAGTGATGATCGTAATGCCGTAAAACGTGCATATCGTCGTTTAATGAATGAACATCATCCGGATAAATTAGTGGCTAAAGGCTTACCACCAGAAATGATGGAAATGGCCAAAGAAAAAGCGCAACAAATCCAAGCCGCTTACGATTTAATTTGTAAAGTGAAAGGCTGGAAATAGTGCGTGTTATCCTCGCCCCCATGCAAGGGGTGCTTGATCCTTTCGTTCGCCAGCTTTTAACCGAAGTGAATGAATATGATCTCTGCATCACCGAATTTGTCCGCGTGGTGGATCAACTCTTACCCGAAAAAGTCTTTTATCGTCTTTGCCCTGAACTTAAAAATCAGGGCTTTACACCTTCTAGAACACCTGTTCGTGTCCAACTTTTAGGTCAATATCCGAGCTGTCTTGCTGAAAATGCCCATCGTGCCATTGAGCTTGGCTCACATGGTATTGATTTAAATTGTGGCTGCCCATCCAAAACCGTTAATGGCAGTAACGGAGGTGCAGCACTTCTCAAGCAACCTGAACTAATTTATCAAGCGACGCTAGCCTTACGAAAAACCGTACCGAGTCATTTACCTGTCAGTGTAAAAGTGCGATTAGGTTGGGATTGCACTTCACAGGCTTTTGAAATTGCCGATGCCGTACAACAAGGTGGCGCCACTGAAATCACTATTCACGGCAGAACCAAAACCGATGGCTATCGTGCTGACCGGATTAACTGGGAAAAAATTAGTGAAGTCAGATCTCGCTTAACGATCCCAGTGATTGCTAACGGTGAAATTTGGCGTTGGGAAGATGGCCAAGCATGTTTGAAAGCGACAGGTTGCGAAGATCTAATGGTCGGGCGTGGTGCATTAAATATCCCAAACTTAAGCCTTGTACTTAAACAAAATTGCGAAAAAATGCCTTGGGCGGAGATTCAAAAGATCTTGCAAAAATATGCAGAAATGGAAAACTTCCATGATTCTGGTTTTTATCATGTTGCCCGAATCAAACAATGGTTACGCTATCTCAATAAAGAATATCCTGAAGCGGACATCGTTTTTGAGCGAATTAAAACCAGCAAAACAGCAGAAGATCTGAGAGAACGACTCTGTCAGGGCTAAAAAGTGCGGTCAGGATAGATGTTTTTTTAGCTCTAACTCATCCGATGAGTTAAAAATTTAAACCAAATTTGAGCAAGGTCGAAAAATCATCGTAAAAATCATTATGAAAAACTAGTACAATTAAGGATTCATGTACAATAAATATAGGAGATGTACCTTATGAAGACTCGTCTATTGCTTTCTAGCTTACTTATCGCATTAAGCACAGCATCATGTACCCAAACGCATAACGCGAATTGGTCTTATACTGGGAAAGAAGGCCCTGAACATTGGGGTAATTTGCTCACCGAATATCAAACCTGTAAGCTAGGGAAAGTTCAATCGCCAGTTAATCTTGACGCAGATGATGGCATGAAAGCGGTAAATAGACCATTTAAGATGAATTACTTCCCTGCGGAGTATCAAGTAGAAAACAATGGACATGCCGTGCAAGTCAATGTTGCACAAGAAAATGCACCATTTATTACGCTTGACAATAAACGATTTTATTTAAAACAATTTCACTTTCACACACCAAGTGAGCATACCTTTAAACGTCAACATTATCCTTTAGAAATTCATTTTGTCCATCAAAGTGAAGATAAAGCCTTGGCGGTTGTTGGCGTAATGGTCAATGAAGGTGAAGCTAATGCAGCATTAGCGCCAGTCGTTGAGAAAAAACTCACCGTTGGACAAAAAGAAAAATTGGCTCAACCGATTGATATTAAAGCATTAATACCAAAAGAGATGGCACGCTTCCGCTTAGATGGATCGCTCACTACTCCACCTTGTAGTGAAAACGTGGCTTGGACCATTTTTAAATCACCAATTCAAGCAAGCAAAGCACAAATTGCCGCGATAGAAGAAATGGCAGGGAGAAACAACCGCCCAACGCAACCATTAAATCAGCGTGATGTGGTAATTGAACAATAAATAAAAAATGCGTGGATAGTTTCCACGCATTTTTTATTCGATTAGACGAGCTTAAAGGTGAATGTTGCCATCATAGATATGAGTCGCATCACCAGTCATATAAAGCGGTGAGCCTACGCCTTCCCATTCAATAAGTAAGCTACCACCTGGTAGATCAACTTGCACTTTGTTATCAAGTAGACCTTGCATAATTCCTACCGCCGCTGCAGCACAAGCGCCACTGCCACAAGCTTGTGTTTCACCTGCACCACGTTCATATACACGCAATTTAATGTGGTTACGATTGACGACTTGCATAAATCCAGCGTTTACCCTTTCCGGAAAACGTTCGTGATTTTCTAATAATGGACCTAACTCTGCTACATTGGCCGTTTCAATATCGTCCACTTGAACAACACAATGTGGATTACCCATTGATACTGCACCACAAAGCACCGTTTGAACATCGGTACGTAAAATATAGTTTTTTTCAAATTTGTTGGCAGTAAAAGGAATTTTATTGGGTTCCCAAATCGGCTCGCCCATATTGACGCGAATTTGCCCATCTTCTTTTACCGTTAAAACCATTTTTCCTTTTTGCGTGCTTACTGCAATATCCTTTTTATTGGTCAGCCCTTTTAAAGTCACAAAACGCGCAAAACATCTTGCCCCGTTTCCACATTGCGACACTTCACTACCATCTGCATTAAAAATACGATAATGGAAATCTAAATCTGGATCATAAGGTGGCTCAACAATTAAAAGCTGATCAAAACCAATTCCACGATGACGATCGGCTAAGCGTTTAATGGTTTCAGGGGTAAAATAGGCATTTTGTGTCACAGCATCAACAACGACAAAGTCATTGCCAAGGCCATGCATTTTGGAAAACTGCATGTTTCCTTCCTTGATTTGAAAATTTTTTGGCATTATAGAGAGCAATAAGCCGAATGGCAAATAGCCAGAATAGACAAAGTGCGGTCAAAAAACACTTTATTTTCTCACCGCACTTTCATCATTACATCCAAGCGTTATTACGAATGATCCCTACTGCAATCCCTTCAATTTCAAAATGAGGTTGTTCTTCAAGATTAACGACAATCGGTTGAAACTCTTCATTTTCTGCATGCAGATAAATAACTGAACCTTTGCGTTCTAAGCGTTTTACTGTCACTTCATCTTCAATTCGGGCAACAACAATCTGTCCATTTCGCACATCTTTTGTGCTATGTACGGCAAGAAGATCGCCATCTAAAATGCCGATATCTTTCATGGATTGACCATATACTTTTAATAAAAAGTCAGCTTGTGGCTTAAACATATTCGCATCAACACGATAAGTGCCTTCAATGTGTTGCTCCGCTAAAATAGGTTCCCCTGCTGCCACACGACCAATGAGTGGTAAGCCTTCTTCTTCCTCATCATTTGCACTGTCATCGATAATGCGAATACCGCGAGAAGCCCCCGCAACAATTTCAATTGCACCTTTACGAGCAAGTGCTTTTAAGTGTTCTTCCGCCGCATTAGGGGATTTAAAGCCTAATTCACGAGAAATTTCTGCACGAGTTGGCGGCATACCCGTGGTTTCTAAATGGCGCTTTAAGAGTTCCAGTACTTCTTGTTGTCTGGCAGTTAATGGTCTCATATACACTCCTGTTACTTTATACAGAATAACTGTTAGTATATACAGAAAGATAGCAATTGCAACAACTATTTTCTAGCCATAAAAGTGCGGTCAATTTTTTTCATATTTTTGAGTGTTCATCATAAATCTCAATGTAAATTTTTAGAGTTTGACTGGTCGAATGTGTTAAAATGCCTGATAATACCTAGAAATGTCTAACAAAAAGAGAATATTAATTATGTCTGGCATCGTAAGTACTTATCGTAAATTATTAGAATTACCGCTTTCGGTTTTAGTAAAAAATAATCCTATTCCTGCTCAACCCATCGAAGAGCTTCAACTCAATATCAATCAACCTATTCTTTATGTTTTACCTTATACCTCTCAAACTGACTTCGTGATTTTCCGTCGTAACTGTTTGAGTGTAGGTTTGCCTGATCCAGCTGAAAAGAATGTGATTGATGGCGTAGCATTACCACGTTATGTCTATTTAGACGAAGGTCGCCACTTTTTTAAATCAAAAGGCGCAAAAGATGAAACTGTTAAAGTCTTCAATAAATACTTAGAACTGCACCGTGATGCAGCCGATTTAGATGTACAACTGATCCCTGTTTCTGTGCTTTGGGGACGTTCACCTGGTAAAGAAGATGAAGCAAGCTTACCCTATCTGCGTTTATTAAATGGTCTTCAGAAAACCTTTGCAGCAATTTGGTTTGGACGTGATACTTTTGTGCGTTTTTCTCAAGCGGTTTCCTTGCGTTACATGGTAAATGAGCACGGTTCAGATGAAAAAATTGCGCAAAAACTGGCTCGCGTGGCAAAAATGCACTTTGCTAAACAACGCATTTCCGCTACTGGTCCTCGCTTACCAAACCGCGAAGCGATGTTTAATAAGCTATTAAATTCCCAAGCAATTCAAAATGCGATCGAAGATGAGGCAAAATCAAAAAATATCAGCCGCGAGAAAGCCTATGCTGAAGCCGAAAAAATTCTTCATGAAATCGCGGCAAATGTAAGCCATTCTAGCCTTCGTGCAGCGGATCGTTTTTTAAGTTGGTTATGGAACAAACTGTATTCAGGGATTGATGTACAAAATGCGGACCGTGTGCGTAAACTTGCGCTAGAAGGACATGAGATTGTTTATGTGCCTTGTCACCGTAGCCACATTGACTATTTATTGCTTTCTTATGTGCTCTATCACCAAGGTCTTGTACCACCACACATTGCAGCAGGGATCAACTTAAACTTCTGGCCAGCGGGTCCTTTATTCCGTAGCTGGGGGGCATTCTTTATTCGCCGTACCTTTAAAGGTAACCGCCTTTATTCTGCAATTTTCCGTGAATATTTAGGGGAATTATTCCACCGTGGTTATTCCGTCGAATACTTTATTGAAGGTGGTCGTTCGCGTACAGGTCGCTTGCT
Source organism: uncultured Haemophilus sp. (assembly GCF_937976265.1). Classification (GTDB taxonomy): domain Bacteria; phylum Pseudomonadota; class Gammaproteobacteria; order Enterobacterales; family Pasteurellaceae; genus Haemophilus_D. Next base: position 8,208 of record NZ_CALJRX010000340.1, on the reverse strand, counting down.
TGCACCGAAAACCGGTATGATGTCAATGACGCTACAAGCACTTCAACATAATCAAACGCGTCCAATTTCTGTGGTGCCCGTGTATATCGGTTATGAGCACGTATTAGAAGTAGATACTTACGCGAAAGAATTACGTGGCGCAGCGAAAGAAAAAGAAAATGCGGGCTTAGTTCTACGTGTGATTAAAAAATTACGTAATTTAGGTCAAGGCTTTGTGAATTTCGGTGAGCCAATTACACTTTCTAATTACCTCAATCATCATTATCCGGAATGGAAAGAACAACATCATGAAGATAAACCACACTGGTTTAACCATGCGGTTGGAGCTGTTTCTAATCAAGTAATGGTAAATATTAATAAAGCTGCAGCCGTCAATGCGATGAATTTAGTGGGGACTGCACTCCTCTCTTCTCGTCAACGTGCACTTTCTCATGAACAGTTATTAGAACAACTCTCTAGTTATCAAGACATGTTAAAGAACGTACCGTATTCTACTGATGTGGTACTGCCAACTGATACACCAAAAGCGATGCTTGACCACGTATTAAGCTTAGACCGTGTGGGGGTATTAGTTGAAAAAGATAACTTTGGGGAAATTATTCGTTTAGAACGTAATTCTGCTGTTCTCATGACGTATTACCGCAATAATATTCAACACTTATTTGTGTTGCCTTCACTTGTTGCGAGTATCGTTTTACATTATGAAGCGATTCAAAAAGATTTATTATTGGATGCGGTACGTAAAATTTATCCATTCTTAAAAGGTGAACTCTTCCTTCATTTCACTGAAGAAGAATTAAATACACAAATTAAAGCTATTATAGATGAATTCGCGCGTCAAGAAGTCATCCAAGCTAATGATAATTTCTTGTCTATCCACCGCGCTAAAGTTCGTATTTTACAACTTTGGTCTGCAGGTATGCGTGAAATCTTACAACGCTACTATATTACTGTGAGTATTTTGCGTAGAGATCCTGAAATTGCCCGTGGTTTACTCGAAAAAGAAAGCCAATTGGTGGCACAGCGTCTTTCCGTATTACATGGTATTAATGCGCCAGAATTCTTTGATAAAGCGGTATTCTCGGCCTTTATTGCTAACTTGAAAGAAGAAGGCTATTTCGATGATGACAAAGAAAAATTACACGAGCTTGCCACAATCTTAGAGCATTTGATTTCTAGCGAGATTTGCTTAACGATCAACGGCGCGGCAGATAAAGCAGATGAAGTTGAGATTGAAGTAGAAGAAGAGGATAAATCAAATAAAGATGAATAATCTTTACTGAAATAATAAAAGGGCGTGTTAAATTATATCCAACACGCCCTTTTCTTTTATAGGATTAATTCAACCAGAAATAATATCCGATTGTCGCGATAACTAATACACACACAATATTTAAGATAAATCCGGCTTTGATCATGTCACTTTGACGAACTTCACCTGTACCAAATACAATTGCATTTGGCGGTGTTGCTACCGGTAACATAAAGGCACAAGATGCACCTAAACCGATAATTAACGCAAGACCAATTTCCGGCATACCGAGAGATTGTGCGATAGAAATAAAGATTGGTACTAATAACGCGGCACTTGCGGTATTGGAAGTGAATTCAGTTAAGAAAATGATGAAGGTTGCGACCAATAAACCAATAAGGTAGTAATGTTGCCCTTGAACTAAGAATACAATACCGTCAGCTAAAACTTTACTTGCACCAGAATCTTTTAACACTGCACTCAAGGTTAAACCACCACCGAAAAGCATCAATACGCCCCAGTCAGTATTTTCTTGAATTTGTTTCCAATTTGCGACACCAGTAGAACAAATGATGACAGCAGCAAGCAATGCGACCACGCTATCAAAACTACCGATATTTTTGGCAAGACCAAATACACCTGAAATCATTGGATTAATATAACTACTAAATACCCAACAAAGTGCAATCACAGCAAAAATTACAAGGGTTAAAACGCGTTGGTTATTCATTTCAATGCGTTCAAAGTTTTGCTCAAAACGTAAATTAAGTTTTGGTTTAAACACAATGAAAAGTGTACCAACCATTAATGGCATCAAAATAATCATAATTGGCAAACCATACCATAACCAATCTGAGAAGGTTAAATGTAAGTTACTTGCGACGATAGCATTTGGTGGACTACCTACTAATGTTCCCATACCACCAATACTTGCACTATATGCAATACCCAATAATACGAAAACATAAGTATTGTGTTCTTTTTCTTTATCAAGTTGGCTTAAGATCCCCATGGCTAAAGGTAACATCATTGCTGCTGTCGCAGTGTTACTCATCCACATAGAAAGGAAAGCTGTAATAGAGAAAAGGTACATCACAGCAACCAATAAATTACCACGAGCCATCGTCATGATTTTATTAGCAATCATTTTATCAAGCTTTTGTATATGCAAAGCCGTCGCTAAAGCAAATCCACCAAAGAATAAGAAAATGGTTGGATCAGCAAAGGCAACTAAAGCTTGCTTGGTTGTCACTAAATCAAGTGCAATCGCAAGCAAAGGCACTAATAGCGCAGTAACAGTTACATGTAATGCCTCAGTTAACCAAAGAATCGCTACAAAGGCTAATAATGCTAAACCAGCATTTTCCTTAGGCGCAAAAGGTAAAGCTTTTAACAAAATAAAAAAACAGGCTATCGCCAGCAGAAAGATAATCCCACTTTTATAATTTTTTGTTGTGTTTGTTTCGTTCATGAGTCCCTCCAAACTGATTACAGATGAACTATTTCCGATGTTAAATGAATGTTACAAACTTTCAACCAACAAATGTTTAAAATGTGATCTTGTTCAAAAAAATTTTAACAAAAAAAGTGCGGTTATTTCTAACCGCACTTTAAAAAGGTCAATAATTTCAAAATTATTCTTCTTCGAAATCGTCTAAATCTAATGCTTCTTGTGAAAGAATAATACCTGTTAAATCGGCATAAATGTAATCTTCAGGGAAGAACGTCACGCCACCAAAATTCACTGGAAGATCGCTTTCACCATGATTATTTTCATCTGCGCCAACTGGAATTGGTGCAAGTGCATGAATACCAATATCAATATTTTCAAGTTGTTGAATTTGACGCACGGCACCATAAACAATAATACCCGCCCAGTCATTATCTGCCGCAAGTTGTGCAAGCTCAGCATCAATTAAAGCACGACGTACTGCGCCACCGCCATCTACGACAAGCACTCTGCCATTACCATTTTCTTCGAGAATTTCGGCAATTAATCCATTATTTTCAAAACATTTTACTGTCGTCACTTTGCCGTAGAAATTGCTGACACCACCAAAGCTAGAAAAAATTGGTTCAACCACATCCACTTGATCAGCATAAATATCACAAAGTTCTGAAGTATCGATATACATAATGTTCCCCTTGTCGGTAAAATTTTTTCTCTAGTATAAGCCGATTTAGCCGATAAGCAAGCCTAAACTAAACAAGATATTGATAAATAAAGAAATCATTGACATCTGTGCTAACATCGGACGCAAGACTGTTGGTTCTTTGCTGCGATAAACAAATAAGGCGTGTTTTAATAACAGTGGAAATGCTAATAAAAATAAGAAATGCCAAGGACTAAACGCTGTTGATGCCGCAAATAGCACATAACATAAAGCGGCAACGCTTAATAAAACACAGTGATAAATGCGTCCTTTCTTCGGACCAATACGCACAACCAAGGTATTTTTCCCTACTTTTGCATCTTGCTCAATATCACGTAAATTATTGATATTTAACACTGCTGTCGCCAATAAACCGGAGCCAAGAGCTGGTAACGTAATTAAGCTATCAATGCTGTGAGTTTGTAGATAATAAGTTCCACCTACACCTAATAGTCCAAAAAAGAGCAACACTGACAGATCGCCTAAACCTAAATAACCATAAGGTTTAGCCCCTACGGTATAAGTAATGGCAGCAATAATGGCTAGAATGCCCAATCCCGCAAAAGCCAATAAGTCAGTAAGACTTTGATATGCGATACCAATTAAGAATGCGCCTGAAAAAAATGAACCCACCGCCATTAAAATTAAGCCCCATTTGAGCTCATTCGCAGAAATTGCACCTTGCTGAATACCACGTAAAGGCCCAATACGTTCTTCGGTATCTGACCCTTTTTGATGATCGCCGTAATCGTTAGCAAAGTTGGAAAGGACTTGCAATAAAATGGTGGTAAGCAAGCAAAGTAACATCACGGTGAGATTAAAACTTTCTCTATCCGCCCAATATGCCAATGCTGAGCCAGTAAAAATAGAAGCTAATGCCAAAGGCAAGGTTTTTGGGCGAGCGGTTTCCCACCACATTTTCAATTTATGATTTGTCATTTTTTTTGACCGCACTTTTGATTACAATAAAGGGCGTATTCTACACGGAAATTGCCTTTTTATGAATGATTTAACACTGACTCTTCACCCAATTGCGGTGATTCACACGCCTTACAAAGAAAAATTCTCAGTGCCACGCCAACCAGATTTAGTACAAGATGGTATTGGTATTGTGGAACTGCTTCCTCCGTATAATTCACCAGAAGCGGTGCGAGGATTAGAGCAATTTAGCCATCTTTGGCTTATTTTCCAATTTGACAAAGTACCCCATGGAAAATGGCAATCCACTGTTCGCCCCCCTCGTTTAGGCGGCAATCAACGAGTTGGTGTATTTGCCTCACGCGCTACACATCGTCCAAACCCGCTAGGCTTATCCAAAGTTGAATTACGCCAAGTGGAATGTATTCATGGACGTGTTTTTCTGCATTTGGGCTCCGTGGATCTTGTGGATGGCACACCTATTTTTGATATTAAACCTTATATTGCCTATGCTGATAGCGAACCTGAAGCAAAATCAAGTTTTGCACAAGAAAAACCACCTGTAAAATTAAACGTAGAATTTACAGAAATCGCCCAAAGTGCGGTTGAAAAATATCACAAAAACCGACCGCACTTAGCGAGATTTATTACAGAAGTGATCGCACAAGATCCCCGCCCGGCTTATCAACAAGGTAAAGAAACCGATCGTATTTACGGTATTAGTCTGTACGAATTTAATATTAAATGGCGTATTAAAGCGGGGACAACGGACTGTGTCGAAATTCTGGATATCCAAAAATTAAAAGAACAAAAAAGCTGACTTTCGTCAGCTTTCTTTTTATCGTTTTAATTCCATCTAATCCGGCAAGGCATTCAATACAGCTTTGACGAGTGTAGCCAATGGTATAGCGAAGAATACGCCCCAAAAGCCCCATAATCCACCGAAAATCAGCACCGAAATAATGATTACTAAAGGATGTAAATTAACGACTTCAGAGAATAAATACGGTACTAACAGGTTTCCATCTAGAAGTTGACTTACCGCAAAGACCACAATCAAATACCAAAACGTTGGGGAAATGCCAAACTGGAACATGGCGACTAAAACAACAGGAATCGTCACCAATACCGCGCCGATATAAGGCACTAATACAGAAAGCCCTACGGCAACAGAAAGCAGCAGTGGATAATTTAAACCAAAGCTTAAAAAGATAATGTAAGTCACCACGCCAACTATCAAAATCTCCAACAATTTGCCATGAATATAATTCGCAATTTGTTGCTGCATCTCATTCCATACTTTAGAGGCTAAAAGACGGTTTTTAGGCAAAAATCGGCTTACTCCCGCAAGAAGTTCAGTTTTATCTTTCAGCATAACGAACATCATTAATGGCACTAAAAATGCATAAATACCCAGTGATACAAGGTTCATTAATGAGGTAATCGACAATTTCACCGCTGATTCACCAAAGCCCAAAATCTTCGCACGAGCTGCACTAAAAAAGGTGTCAATCATGGTGTAATCGATGAGTTCAGGATAATGCTCAGGAAGGGCTAATAGCCATTCATGTAACTTATTGAACATCGCCGGCAAATCGCTTAATAAAGAAATGGTTTGATTCCATAATGTTGGTATAAGCCCGAAGAAAATTAATAACGCCAAGGTTAGAAAGCCACCAAAAATAATTAACGTGGCGAGCATTCGGGGAAATTTTAATTTTTTCGTCAGGAAATTAATTGGCATTTCCAATAAATATGCTAATACAATGGCAACCAGCAACGGAGCGATTAAATCACTAAAGAAATAAATCGCAATAAAACCAAATAACAAAATGGCAAGTAGTCCCATCGCCTGCGGATCGCTTAAGCGACGGCTATACCAATTTTTTAGCATTTCTAACATAAAGTCTTCCTAAACAAGTATTTTTTGTCATTATAAGTTAAAATTTAAATCAATCCTATATCCACTCATTCAACATAAAATAGAAGGAAACGTTATGTCAGTTAAGATTTATCATAATCCACGTTGCTCAAAAAGCCGTGAAACCTTAGCTTTATTAGAAGAAAAAGGCATTCAACCGACGATTGAACTTTATTTACAACAACACTACTCTGTTGATGAATTGCAGCAACTGGCTAATAAATTAGGATTAGATGATGTCAGAAAAATGATGCGTACCAAAGATGAGCTTTATCAATCATTAGGGTTAGATAATCCTGCATTAACTAAAGATGATTTATTAAAAGCCATCAGCGAAAATTCAGCCCTATTAGAACGCCCTATTGTGGTAAAAGGTGAAAAAGCCAAAATTGGACGACCGCCTGAAAGCGTACTCGCCATTTTGTAATTCTATTCATTTTCGCTATAATGACTTGCCGTGAACCACTTCACGGCAATTTTTTAGAGGTAAATATGACGAAAAAAACAAAAAGTGCGGTTGAAAATCAGCCCATTTATCAACACACCAAAGGTGTCGTGAAAGATAATGCCGTGATGGCACTATTACACGACAAATTATTCCGCCAACGCGTTGAGAAAAAACGTAAAGGCAAAGGCAGTTACCAACGCAAAACAAAATATGTGAGCAATTGGTTTGAAAAGCCCGATGATAAAGTTTTTGATTTCAGAAATTTTATCATCGGGTTTTTCGTTTCAATTTCAGTATAAAAAATAACAAGCAGAGGAAGTCTATATGTCAATCAAAACAGAAGTTTTATTTAACAATACTTGGAATGTCCGTATCAGTGATCCAGGTGAAGAAGGTGCTCAAAGCCACTTTTTTGAAACCATTTATCTCACGCTCACGGCTTATTTTGAAGGCGAAAATGTGCGTTATGAATTTGTGCGTAAAGTAGAAGATCAAGTAAAAATCAAACGCTCATTTACAGAATTAAGCGAGTTATTCAAATTCTTAGGGGATTATTTGGACCCAGTTTCACTCGGTAACCTCGGCGTAAAAATGGGTAACTTAGGCGTAAAAGCTGAATAACTTCTCTACCAATAAAAAAGTGCGGTCAAATCAAAAATTGAACCGCACTTTCTATTTCTCAACTCATATTATTGTGCAAGTAATACACTTAATGCTGAATACAAGGATTGAGCTGCTTCATTTGGTAATGCCTTGCCATCTTCATCAGTGATCACGACCGCACTTTGTTTACCCACGGCGGAGATTTGCATTTGGTAAACACCTTTTTCTAGATTAGGCGGATTCACACCTAAACGTAACCACTCTTGTTTATCCAATGGTTTATATTTCAATTCGCGATAACCTCGGCCAGCAGATTCCGATGTGGCTTTAAAGCCTAATTTCGGTAAAGCCGAACCTAAACGTTGCCATGCTTGACCAAAACTTGCATCCATACCTAATGCCATTCTACCGTTCGTATCAGTAATTAAACCGGATTGGAAAGGTCCTGCTGAGGCATTATTTAAATCTCGTTGTTGCTTGTTATAAGCATTAGTAAGCGCAGCAACAAAACGATTTAAACGATCCGATGCATAGCGTTGTTTATCCGCTTGATTTGGTGTGAAAATTACACCATCACGACGCATTTGCTCGACAGAAACCGCTAATGCACTTGCATCTTGCGCTGTAACTTGTTCAATTTTATAACGGATCTCTGTATTGGCTTTATCATCTGCACGACCCGTTGGCGCCCAATCACTGATTAATACCGCACCATTTAAGGTCGAATTCGTGCCTTCTTCTTTCAATAAACGCTCAATTTGTTTGAGGTTATAAAGCTCTGTTTGTGCATCCGTATAAACAATCAATGCACGTTCGCCATCAAATTGTGTTAAAGAATTTTTAATAATCGCTAATGGGGTTGAAGGCGGACGAATATCCACGCGTTCTTTTTTCGCATTAAGCTGAGGAAGTT
>NZ_CALJRX010000339.1 GCF_937976265.1 uncultured Haemophilus sp. | reverse complement strand
TCAGGAAAAGAGGGTTTTTTCCATTTAGATGAATTTAAAGGGGATATTGAGAAAGTTGAGCTACATTATCTCATTCGAGATTTTGACCAAGCTAATTTTGAGCAACGCAAGGCGTTTATTTATCAACTAGTGGAAAAATTTAATAGAGAGAAAAGCCTGAAAGAGCCGGTGGAATGTGTTATTGAAGACAGTTACAAAAATATGTATGACACTGTCAAAAATGTTCCACAGGCGATTAAACTTGCTGATGCAGCAATGAAAGCTTGCGGTATTACTCCAAATCATAAACCAATACGCGGTGGAACGGATGGGGCATTTTTAGCGGAAAAAGGATTAGCTTGCCCAAATATCTTTACTGGTGGCTATAATTTCCATAGCAAGCATGAATTAGTGACCCTCGAAGGGATGGAAAAAGCCGTTGAAGTGATTATAAAAATAGCAAACTGTAAAGAATTGTAAATCTGTGTAAAGAAAAAGCTTGCATTTGTCAGAATATGTCAATATAATCGCTAGCGTTTTATCGAGATTCCTTTGATAAAGCTAAACTTTAGAGATTTTATTCATAAATTCCTTTTTGGTGCTCCTAAGAAATTAGGAGCTTTTTTTTACCCAAAATTCAGATCTTTACTTCAAAAACGGATTGCTTCGTTTTTCTTGACCAATAGTTGTGTAAGGTCCATGTCCCGCAATGACAACCATATCATCGTTTAATGTAAATAATTTATTTTTGATTGATGAGATCAATGTATCAAAATCCCCACGAGGGAAGTCTGTACGACCAATACTGTTTTGGAAAAGGACATCACCAGTAAAAGCAATATTTTTTTCATGTTCAATAAAACCAATGTGGCCAGGTGTATGACCAGGAAGATGAAGAATTTCAAAGGTAAATGTACCAATTTGAATTTTTTCGCCTTCTTGATTAAACCAGCGATCAGGTGTAAACGCAGAAATATAAGGTAAACCAAACTGCTGAGCTTGTTGTGGTAGACTTTCAAACAGAAAGCGATCTTCTTCCTGCGAACCCCAAATTTCAATGTTGAAATGCTCACGAATTGCTTCAGCAGCCCCAACATGATCAAGATGGCCATGTGTTAATAAGACTGCTTTAAGGTTTAGTTCGAGCTCTTCAATGCGTTTAATAAGATTTTCCGCATTACCACCAGGATCGATAATTGCTGCATTTTTTTCATCATCCCAAATAAGTGAGCAATTTTGCTGAAAGGCTGTAACTGGAATAATTTCAATATTCATCTTTTTTCCTTATCGTTGATAACAAAAAACCGCACTAAAGTGCGGTTTAAAATTGAATTGTTTTTATGCACCACGCCATGTTCTTACAGGGCCGGTATCCACGTGAATAAAATTACTGTAAGGATAATATCCCACACCACCGTTCTCTAGATTTTCAGCTGCTTGGCGTAATCTTGCTAAAGACACACCTGGGATTCTAAAATCGATAGCCTGGCCTTTAATATGATAGCTGTTGCTTGCTACATCACGACTTTGTCTACGGCGCATGGCATTTGTCGCTGCACTACGATAGCCACAAATCACATCAATCTGTGCAGTACGTAAACCCAAATCACGTTGTAAATGATAAAACTTCATGAAGAGATTGGGATCCATACGACGCACTTGGTCTGTACGGCGATCTCTCATAAAGTAATCAAGTTTACCAAGTAGTGAGCGATTAAAACCTGAGGTTGCAGAGAATTCACCACTTAATCGTTCATTGGTGTTGACATTATAAAAGCTGAGAATGCGAGGTTTAGGTGTAGAGACCATGGCTAATACCGAAGTTGGCATCATGCTTGCGCCTAAAACAATGCCGCCTAACGAAAGCCATTTACGACGATTTTTGTCAATGTTACCCATTTTTTAGTCTCTTTTATTACCCATCTCTGACCCTAGACAATTTTTTCTTTAAAAAGTTCTAGCGTGAACATTGTTTAAAGATATTTTTTTACAACTGCCCAGTCTATGCCATTAAAAGTCGCGGCATCATCGTATTTGTAAATATCCGGTAAAACTTGTGTTTGACCGTTTTCCACCCATGCAGTTACATAATATAAGAATACAGGGTCATTTGTACGAATGTTAGCCGACACAGTTTTTTTACTCGCTAAAGCATTACGTTTTTTATCTTCTGACCAGCCCGCTTCTTTTAACAAGATAGAGGCAAGTTGATCTGATTTCTCTACACGCACACAACCAGAGCTTAATGCACGATCTTTTTTGCTAAATAAGCTATGATTTGGTGTATCGTGAAGATAAATCGCATCAGAGCTTGGCATATTAAATTTATAGTTACCTAATGCACTGTCACCAGCAGCTTGACGGATACGGTACGGGAATTTATCACCAATACTACTCCAATCAATCGAGTAAGGATCAATAGCGTTACCTTTGCTATCTAAAATAGAGTAGTTGTGTGCAGCTGCATAACCAGGGTCACGTTTTAATTTCGGTAAAATATCTTCATTAATTAAGCGTGTAGGGGCATTCCAAGGCGGATTAACAACCACATTGCTCAAACGGCTGTACATTACTGGTGTACGACGTTCATTTTTCCCTACAATAACGCGAGATTCTAAAATTGCTTTACCATCACGATAATATTTCAATTGATAGCTTGGAATATTAACAAAGATTCCATTTTCAAAATCTGGAATAACACGTAAACGTTGTGCATTAAGGGCAAGTTTTTTACCCATTGCAGAAATACCTGAAGCTGAAATCATTGATGGGAGTGATTGTACAGTTTCACGGTATAAACGATTATGGTTGGATAATCCATTCACAAAGTCAGAAACCGCATTGTTTTTAACCGCACTTTGCCATTGGTCAATAATTTCTTGATTTGGTAATTCCGGTTTGTAAGCATTCGTTGCATATAACCAACGTTGTGCTTGTTGATTTACGTTCTTGCTGTAATACAAGTAATCAAGGAAAGCATCACTTAACAACACATCGTAGGTGAGGCCGCCCGTTTTTTCAGCGTTATGTAAATTAACTAGTGATTGCGCCGAACGTTTAGAAATACCAGACGCTACCATAGCCGCATATTCACGTAGGAATTGTTTCTCCGCAGCCTTGTCTTTCCACATTAAGTCATATTTATTATCGGCATATAATTTTGCCAAAATTGGTTTGAACTGCAGATTTTGTTCACCAATTTCATGAGTTAATGACATCTCTAGCATGGTTTGTTTTTCAGCTGCTAGACGAGCTTGGTCTTCTTTGATTTCCGCTTCAAGTTTTGCACGCTCTTCAGGACTTAATTTAGACATATCAACGCCTTTATTTTCGGCTTGTTGAGGTTGCCCAACTGTTTTGGCCCATTCAGCTAACGCACAACCTGACGTCATCATTGATAATGATAAGACTAATGCGCTTAATTTCATTGTTCCTTTTAACATTGCTGTACCTTTAAAAATATTCATAAAAATAACCGCACTTCAGTTTTTTTCATCTGCTAAAGTGCGGTCAAAATAATCGTTATTTTGTTGCTTTTGCCGCTTCTTGTTTTATTTCAGCATCCACTTTTTGTTGATTCGCGTTAAGTTTAACTAAATCAGCTGCTATTCTTTTCGCTTCTTTTAAGAAGAAATCAGGTGCTTCATAGTCTTTTGGCAAATCATCAATGTCTTTTAATGCTTTTTTACCCTCACGTTTAAAACGTTCATTGAGATCTTTTAAACGTCTCGCATCATCTTTATCATTTTCCGCTTTGCGCTCTTGGTAATTCAATGATAAGAATTTACGCTCACGGCGTTCATCACGGATCTTAAGATCTTCATTTAAAGCAATAAATTCAGGATCTTTTGCAATACGCTCTAGATGTTTTTCATTTAATGCTTCAACATCTTTACGCGCTTTATTGGTTTCAGAATAAGTCGCCGGCGGAATTTTATCCCAAGGTAAAGCGTTATCTTCTTTTTCTTCACCAATTTCTTTGGCATCAATAATTTCAGGAAAATTAATATCTGCTGCTACACCTTTTAATTGGGTTGAACCACCATTAATGCGATAGAATTTTTGGATAGTATATTGCAATGCACCAAGTGGTGTTTGATCTAAATCATAAACAAAGTTTAATGAACGACTTTGTTGTACCGTACCTTTACCGAAGGTATTTTGCCCAATAATGATACCGCGATTGTAATCTTGTATTGCTGCAGCAAAAATTTCAGAAGCAGACGCACTGAAACGATTAATCATCACCAATAATGGACCTTTATATTGCTGAGCATTATCATCATCTTCGTGTACACGAATACGCTGATAAGCATCACGAACTTGTACCACCGGACCATCTGTAATAAATAAGCCACTCAATGCTACGGCTTCTGTTAATGCACCACCGCCATCATCACGAAGATCCACAATTAAAGCGTCAATGTTCTTCTTCTCAGCCTCTACTAATAATTTTTTCACATCATCAGTTAAGCCAATGTAGAAACTTGGAATTTTAATAACGCCAATGGTTTCACCATCTACCTTAGAAACAGTGAGTTTTGCTGCTTGATCTTCAATACGGACTTTATCGCGAACTAAGGTAACAATACGGCTTTTTCCACCTTTTGCAGGTTCAATTTCAAGACGAACTTTTGTTCCTTTTTTACCTTTAATTTTGTCAACGATATCTTCTAAACGCCAACCGATAATATCTTCGATTTCGCCTTTTTCTTGGCCCACACCAATGATTTTATCGCCCGCTTGTAATTTTTTACTGCGTTCAGCTGGTGCTCCAGGCACTAAAGATTTGATGCTAGTTTCGTCATCTTCAGATTGTAATGTTGCACCAATCCCTTCTAAAGAAAGGTTCATACTTTCATTAAAGCTTTTTGCAGTACGTGGTGCAAGATAGCTTGTATGCGGATCGATTTCTCGAGCAAAGGCATTAATATAAATTTGAACAATGTCATCCGCTTTAGTTTGAGTTAATCGACGAATCGCTAAATTGTAACGTTTAGTGAGTTTTTCTTTAATTTCAGGCCATTTTTTATCTTTTAACTTGAGGCTGATCACATCATTTTTGACGCGCTCTTCCCAAAGTTTATTCGCTTCTTCTTCCGTTGCTGGGAAAGCGGCTTTTTCACGATCGATCTCAATTTGATCATTACCTTTTAAATCGGGTTCTTTATCTAATAGAGATAGAGCATAAGCATAACGCTCATAACGACGTTTCATCATCAGATCGTAAATCGCAAATGCAGCTGAAAGATCGCCCTCATTAAGTTGGTCATCTAATTTTGAGCCATATTTAGCACGTAAATCATCAATATCTGATTTTAAAAAGGTGTTACGGTTGTAATCTAAGCTTTTAATGTAACGATCAAAAATCTTTTCGGAAAAGGCGTCATCAAGCTGGAATTTACGATAATGTGATTGTGTTAAACGCGTTGTTGCTCGCTTCGTTGCTAACTGGTTTGCATCAGTTGGCGAAGGAATCGTAATATCACTTTGCTTTAATTTCGGCTGCACGGCAAATGTGTCAGACGAATGAAGAAATAACGCACCTAAAATTGCTGTCGCAATAAGACTTTTGGTTGTATGTAATTTCATTTAACCTTTCCCGATAAGAAATAAATTATTAGGCAAATAAACGATCTGCGGTGACTGTCATCACTAAACCATTTTCAAGTTCTACGCGTGCGCCATCTTTTTCCACATTTAATACGGTCGCATTTTTCGCTTGTTCTGCTACTTTCACTTTCACTTTGCTCCCCGCAGAAAGTGTCGTGAAATCAACCGCACTTAGTTTCACTTGTGGTGCTTTCGGTTTGCGAGTTGTTTGATTTGAATTTGGTTTACGAGCAGGTCGTTTTTGTTGTGCTTTTTTTGCTGCTAATTCTGCTTTGCGTTTTTCTGCAAATTTAGCTTTTGCTTCTGCTAATTGTTGAGCCGCATGAGAAACGTGTTCTGCGTCTAATACACCAGCAGGATTACCGTATAAATCCACACGCTCAGCACCTTCACGGCAACCGTGTAAATAGCGCCAGTTAGAAGTGTATTGACGTAAAGCCTGACGTAATTGAGTTTTGCTGACACGTTCATCATCTTTTAATGCTTCAGCAAGATCTTGGAAAAGACCAATTTTTAATGGTTTAGCTTCACCTTCTGCAATAAAGCAAAGTGGGAATTTTTCCACAAGATATGCAATGATCGCTTTTGTATCAGTTAATTTTTGAACGCCTTCAGCATTATTTTCAGCTTGGGCTTCAACTTGAGAATCTGTCATTTCTGCGTTTTCCTAGGATAAAAATAAAAACTTGCACAGTTTACCGCACTTTTATAAGGATTGACAATGGTTGGACAGAATAATTCCGTTTCTAATTCTAATGAATAACTTCACAAATTCCCTTAATTCAGGCTAAAATAGTCCACTTTTATAATTTCTGAAAACATAATGACAAAAACACCTGATTTTACTCATGCCACTTATAGACTAGTGCGTTGCATAGGATGCGATGCAACGGTGTCTGTTTGTCGTCCGCAAGCGGGGGAGTACGCACAATGTCCTCGTTGCCATCAGAAATTGCAATCGGGCAGTCGTTGGTCACTTAAACGTTGTTCATTAATCGCCCTTTCTATCTTAATTTTAATGCCATTTGCTTTAAGCTATCCTTTATTGAGCTTAGATTTACTAGGTACTAAAATTGATGCTTCTGTTTGGAAAGGAATTTGGAAAATGGCAGTAGAGGGATATTCCTATACTGCATTTATGATTTTTATCTGTGCTGTTTTAATGCCTGTATCTTTTGCGATTTTAGTCATTATGTTGCAGCTTTCTAAATTACTCAAAATTAAGCCTCGTAATGTCTTATTATTTGTGGGTTATATTAAGCCTTGGGTCATGTTTGATGTGTATTTAGTTGCACTCGCTGTTACCATGTATAAAGTACGCGAATATGCCACATTAGAAGTAGATGTGTATTTAATTGCTTTTGTTTTTACCGCACTTTTAACCACGTTATTATTCATTAAAATTAATTTAGATGAGTTGTGGCATGATTTTTATCCCGAACAGAAACCGGTTACCCAAAGTGATAAACCGTTAGAACTTTGTACTGCCTGTAATTACACTTTTTTAAAAGAAGATCAAGAATACGATCACCGTCATCGTGCAATTTGCCCACGTTGTGCATCGCTTATTGAAATACCGGATAGTGTGAAATTACAACGCGTTTGGGCGACATTAGTGGCGGGGATTATCATGCTTTTCCCTGCAAACTTGCTCCCAATATCCGGTGTTTATTTAACGGGAAGTTTGTCACAAGATACCTTGATGTCGGGCGTGATGTCATTTATAAGCATGGGCAGCTATTTTGTTGCTTTTGTGGTCTTCTTCGCCAGTATTTTTGTTCCAGTAAGTAAAATCCTCATTATGTTATATTTACTGGCTAGTGTGCATTTTAAATGGCGACATTCAATTAAATGGCAGATGCGGTTATTGCATATCGTTCACTTTGTAGGACGTTGGTCAATGCTGGATCTTTTTGTGTTAGCTTTGATGATGTCTCTAGTAACACGCGGACAGATTATTAATTTTACTGTAGGCCCTGCCGCATTTTATTTTGGTGCAGCAGTGTTTTTAACTATGATTTCAACTTCTCAGTTTGATAGTCGATTAATTTGGAAAATTTATGACAGAAAACAATAAACCAGAATCTCAATCTATTGATGAGCAATATAACAATGTAGAAGCATTATTACGTAAGAATAAACGCATCTCACCGTTTTGGTTGTTGCCTTTTATTGCATTATGTATTGGTGCCATTTTATTTTTCCAAATTGTACAAGAACGAGGAAAGACTATTACGATCACGTTCTCTGATGGGGCTGGGTTACTTGCAGATAAAACCCCTATTCGCTATCAAGGTTTGCAAATTGGAGTCGTGAAGAAGGTGAGCTTTACCGACAATATGCAAAAAGTGAAAGTTGAGGCAAATATTTATTCTGAAGCGACAGAGGTGTTAAAAGAAAATACCAAGTTCTGGCTTGTTCAGCCAAGTGTGTCTCTTGCAGGGATTTCAGGCTTAGACTCTTTGGTTTCAGGAAATTATATTACCCTCCAACCAGGTGATGGTGATTCAGAAGATGAATTTATTGCGGAAGAGCAAGGCCCTATTGCGCAAGTCAACCCGGGGGATTTATTAATTCATTTAATTTCTGATGATTTAGGTTCAATTTCGATTGGTGCTTCAGTGTATTTCAAAAAAATGCCAGTCGGGAAAATTTATGATTATAGATTCAATAAAGACAATAAAGTTGAAATTGATGTGGTAATTGATAAAGCTTTTGCGCATTTTGTGAAGAAAGATTCACGTTTCTGGAATATTAGCGGTATCAACGTCA
>NZ_CALJRX010000338.1 GCF_937976265.1 uncultured Haemophilus sp. | reverse complement strand
TTTAAAGTAGAATGAGGGCATTTTCTATTATTCGGTTCAACTAAAATGCTTGGATTCCAACAAGATAATCAATTTTTTCTTTTTAATCTCACGGAAAAACCAACAGAGCCCGCTTCATTTTTTGAATCGGCTTTTTGGGAAAAACAACAACGTATTACCGGTTCAGCCAAAGGACGGGGCACAACCTACTTCCTGAATACAAAAGATCTGTTTGGGGTAAACACGGCACTTCGTCATTATTATCGCGGTGGTTTATGGGGAAAATGCAACAAAGATCGCTATCGTTTTCAATCATTGACTGAAACTCGCAGCATGGCGGAATTTCAGCTTTTAAATCAACTCCATCAAGCAGGTGTAGCCGTACCCAAACCGATTGCTGCGCGTGTTAAAAAAGGCAAATTAGGTATTTGCTACCAAGCGGATATTTTGATTGAAAAGATCGAAAACGCCCAAGATCTGACCGCACTTTTACAAACACAGCAACTGCCGAATGACATTTGGCAAGCTATTGGTAAATTAATTCGTCAGTTGCATGATTTACAAATTTGCCATACGGATCTCAACGCCCATAATATTCTCGTTCAACAACTCGAAAATGAACAAAAATGTTGGCTCATTGATTTCGATAAGTGCGGTCAAAAATCAGGAGATTCTTGGAAACAAGGCAACCTGGAAAGATTACACCGCTCTTTTGTCAAAGAAGTCGGCAGAATGAATATTCAATTCAATGCAGAAAATTGGACTGAATTGTTGAAAGGATATAACGCCTAAAACGCATCAGAAAAGGCAATAAAAAAGACCGCCTAATGCGATCTCTGAGAATGGTCCCCCCTACCGGACTTGAACCAGTGACCAAGCGATTATGAGTCGCCTGCTCTAACCGACTGAGCTAAGGGGGGAAAGTGCGGTTGATTATAGAGAAATAATCCTTTGAAGTCTATATACAAAAGGATGGTCGTTGGAAAATTGACCATCCTTTTTTAGTCTGACTATTCTATTTTTAAATTCGACAGATTATTTGCTGCTCATAAGCGGCATCATTCTCTAGCTTAATTCCATCTTCATTAAAATCAGCGGTATGTTTATGGGTAAATCTGACTTTTTCTGTTGCGCCCATTTTAAACCATTCATATTCCGAATCAATATGGCCTATATCAATGGCTCGATAACCTAATTCGGATAAATTATAGGCTAAAACTTTTGCCGTTGGTCCAAGCATAAGCAATATGAGACGATTTTCTGCATGCTGAATGATTGCTTGCTGAATTTGTTCAATGTAAGAATATGCATCTCTGGCAGGGCAAATAATTCGCTTAATGGAATGAGCATTATCAAATAAGTTATTTCCCACTCCAGAACGCGAAGTCACACCTTCAACAATCAATAAATCTTTATCTTGCCAAAGCTGTTTTAATTTCTCGAACCAACGAGCAGACTGGCTTTTATCTTGCCAATCGATATAAGGGCGAGAGAGGAAAGTATTCCCATACTCACTTGCAGTACATACGCTCTCATAATAAAGAGAATGATTGTTTAAATGAGTTCGCCAATAGCTTTGTGTTGAATCAATATAAGGTGAAAGCGAATCAAACATCGGTGGTAAACAAATCAATCGATTTTCATTACTTTCCATGCGTAAAATATTTTCTAACTCTGCCGCCAATTTTGGATCATAATCTTGGTAAACAATCCAATTCCCTTTAATCAGGATAAATTCACCATCACCAAAACGAATCACTGAGCAAGGGTTTTGCAACATAAAATCCAAGGTTTCATCTACGGATTTAACCTTTATTTGACGAGGTAAAACTTTATGATTTGCCTGCGCAATTAGAGGTAACGTTTGGATTAGAACATCAATATCACAAAAATCACCTAATCTATGAGCCAACCAATAAGGTTTCTCACTTGTCAATTTATTCAGTATTTGCTTAATGAAAGCCTTACGAATCAAATACATCTGACAATACGCAAGATTGTAGTGTTCTATCCGTCGAAAAAGTGCCGAATTAATCTGCCCTTCGCCCTGATAAATCTTATCATCCCAAAATTCATGCTGGCGGGAACATTCTAGTAATGCAAGCTGATATTGAGAACCTGCTAGATAACCGTTCACATATTCTTGCAATGCACTAAAGTAATTTGGCGATAGCTGTAAATCTGCTTCCGCGACAATAGTAAATTCATTATCAGCAATCGTTTCATCTGCCACTATTTTCCGCCAACATTCAATATGTGAAAGCGTATTAGCGATTTCATCTACCGTGATTTCTCGATGTAAAATCGCTTTAGCTTTTGACAAATTAAATACCGTTTCACCACCAAGCTGAGAAACTAACTCAGATGAAACAGATACAACAGCCGTATAGACTGCATGAGATGCTAAGCCACCAGAAATACGGTTCACTGCCTCCGTTACAGCTGAGAGGTCTCCAGATCGTGTTTGACGCGCCACATAACCAAGGTCTTCAATGATTTGGAAACCAAGACCAGATCCAAAACCGGCGATTAAAATCGATTTGAGATCTTTACGACCCAAAATCAAGAGAATCCAGAAGGCCACTAGAGCTTTAAAAAATTCTTCAGCAAATGGGGCTGTCAAAGCATCTGTCCATTTATTAAAGGTACTAACATCCTGAATGAGATGACTATTGAAATGGTCAATGAGGCTGTTCCCTGAAAAACTAAGCCAGCCAGCAACAAAAGCTCCGCCAAACATAGTAGCCCACAAAACAAGCAGGGGAACCTCAAATCTTTTTGCAAGTCCTTTAATAAAGAGATAAAGAGGAACGACAATCACTGCTAAAACGAGCAGGTTTAAAACCAAATCTCTTCCTGCTACTTGGCTAAACTCTTGTTGAGAGAGAGAACCTAGCTCAAACTCCATACCAATCCCTGCTAAGACCAGAAATAGGAAGAGCAATATTCGTTGAAACTTATTCATCCTTCTTACCTCCCTTTGCTTTCTTTGATTTGATGAAGAAAACTCCTACTCCTATCACTGTCACAAGGGTTAGGCCAATCGTGATGACGAAGTCATAGTCAAATGGTACCAAATTGATCTCTTCTTCTTGGTTTGCATCTTCTTCATCCGTTAAATCGTCAATGGCGCCTTGTCCATATTGAGCAATCACTTTTTCTTCTGCTTCTTGACGAATTTCTTGTAGACGATCAAAGGTCTTTTGCGCACGAGCCATGCTCGTTTCTGTCGCTTTCAGACTCGCCTGCTCTGGCTGTGAAGCGAGGGCAATTTGTTCTTGATCACTGATTTCTTGCTCAGCCATCCATTGAGATTCTAAGCGTTCCA
>NZ_CALJRX010000337.1 GCF_937976265.1 uncultured Haemophilus sp. | reverse complement strand
GAGCGCCTTTAGCTGCCATGTTTTAGCTCCTTAGATTTTTTCGCCACGAGCACGGATTTCAGCTAACACTGCATCAATGCCTTTTTTATCGATAATACGCATACCTTTCGCAGTTAAACGTAAGGTTACGAAACGGTTTTCACTTTCAACCCAGAAACGGTGAGTGTGAAGGTTTGGAAGAAAACGACGACGTGTCGCATTCAACGCGTGTGAGCGGTTGTTACCCACAGCTGGACGCTTGCCTGTTACTTGACAAACTCTAGACATAATAATCTCCAATAATTTAAATATAAGCTCGAGCTTATGGTTCGGATAATGAAGCTTAAAACTAAGCTTGCTTCCTCGTCAGGTCGCAGTATCCGACCCACTTACTATATTAAAGGTCGCAAATTATACTGACTTTATTTTCATTTCTCAAGTCTAAAAGCGATTTTTCCGTCTTTAAATGGAAATGAACGATAAAAAAATCATCAAATTCCCTAAAACTATAACAGATTATGTTCTGCAAAAGAATAACAAGTCCCTTTGCCGACAATAAAATGATCCAAAATACGAATATCCATTAATTCGGCGGCTTCAATAATTTTTTGTGTGATCAGTTTATCGGAATAGCTCGGTTCTGCTAGGCCAGAAGGGTGGTTGTGAGCCAAAATTAAAGCGGCCGCATTGCAGTAAAGGCTTTCTTTGATGATTTCTCGTGGATAAACATTTGTCACATTAATTGTGCCTAAAAATAACCGCTCTTTTTTAATCAAACGATGTTGATTATCTAAAAATAACACCATAAAAATTTCACGTTCTTCGTGATGAAGCTCCGCTTGAAGATAAAGCTTTACCGTCGATGTGTCGGTAAATACATGTTCTATCAGCAATTCTTGTTTGAGATAGCGTTTGGTCATTTCTGTGGTGGCTTGCAGTTGAATAAATTGTGTAATGCCCAATCCTTTTACTTTGCAAAAGGCTTCTTTATCTGCGCTTAATAAGGTTCGAAGAGAGCCAAAATGTTGCAGCACGTTATGTGATAATTCCATGACAGGGCAACCTTTAATCCCTGTTCGTAGAAAAATAGCAAGTAATTCGTGATCTTCGAGGGCTTCAACGCCGTATTTCAATAATTTTTCACGAGGCATTAAAGGAGAGTTTGTTTGCATATTAATTAATGAAAAGAAAAAAGTGCGGTCAATTTTCAGGATGTTTTCAATCTTTGCGAGAAATCAGTTTTGTTTTTGGTATAGCGATCGCAAAAATAAAATTTTTTATTGGTGAAATTTGAAGTAAAATAGGCGACCTTAAGTTGTTAAGTACTAACACACAAAAACATATCCATTCTATTAAGTCGTAGCGGAGTAGCAAATGAGCTTGAGCGGAAAGCGTATTGTTGTCGGGATTACAGGGGGCATTGCCGCCTATAAAACCATTGAGTTTATTCGTTTATTACGCAAATCTAACGCAGAAGTTCGAGTGGCTTTAACGCCAGCCGCCGCTGAATTTGTCACGCCTTTAACGCTACAAGCCATTTCGGGTAATGCGGTTTCTCAATCTTTACTTGATCCTCAAGCTGAATTAGCCATGGGGCATATTGAGCTGGCCAAATGGGCTGATGCGATTGTGATTGCGCCAGCCAGTGCCGACTTTATTGCACGTTTAACCGTTGGAATGGCAAATGATTTACTCAGTACGATTTGTCTCGCGACAAGTGCACCTATTTTGCTCGCACCGGCTATGAATCAGCAAATGTACCGCCAGGCGATTACACAACAAAATTTGACCGCTCTTTCTGCACGAGGCATTCATTTTGTGGGGCCAAATAGCGGTTTTCAGGCTTGTGGCGATATGGGAGCCGGTAGAATGTCTGAGCCCGCTGAAATTTTTGCGTCGCTTCAATCACTTTTTGCTGTTCAACAAGATTTAGCTGATTTAAGTGTCACCATCACGGCAGGCCCGACGCGTGAGGCTATCGATCCGGTTCGTTATATTTCTAATCACAGCTCAGGTAAAATGGGCTTTGCAATTGCCGAGGCCTTTGCCAAACGTGGCGCAAATGTCACCTTAATTGCAGGACCTGTTAATCTGGCTACACCGAAAAATGTTCATCGTATTGATGTGACAACCGCCCATGAAATGTGGCAAGCCTCCCTTGAAAGTGCGGTCAAAAATCGTATTTTTATTGGCTGTGCTGCGGTGGCAGATTATCGAGTGGCGGAAGTTGCTGATCAAAAAATTAAGAAAACCAATGATAACGATGAGCTTTCTCTTAAATTGGTGAAAAATCCAGACATTATCGCAAGTGTGGCAAGTTTAGAAAAAGATCGTCCATTTGTTGTGGGCTTTGCAGCTGAAACGCAAAATGTCGCTGAGTATGCGAAGAGCAAACTTCAACGCAAAAATTTAGATATGATTTGTGCTAATGATGTATCGGGTGGGCAAGTATTCGGACAAGATCAAAATGCCTTGCAGATCTTTTGGAAAACAGGCGAAAAAGCGTTGCCGTTAGCGGATAAAAATAAATTGGCAGAAGTGTTGGTCACTGAAATTGTTGAGCATTATCACAAATAAAATACGTTCAAAATTCGTTGGATTTTGTGACCGCACTTTTGTATGACAGATTTCTTTTAAAGGATAAATAAGCATGAAAAAAATTGATGTAAAAATTTTAGATAGCCGTATTGGCAACGAATTTCCTTTACCAACCTATGCAACCGAAGGTTCAGCCGGTTTGGATTTGCGTGCATTGCTTGAAGAAGGCATCGAAATTCAACCAGGTGAAACCAAACTTATCCCAACAGGCCTTTCAATTTATATTGCCGATCCGAACCTTGCAGCAGTGATTCTGCCTCGTTCGGGTTTAGGTCATAAACACGGTATCGTTTTAGGTAACTTGGTGGGCTTAATTGATTCAGATTATCAAGGTCCATTAATGGTGTCTGTATGGAATCGTGGTCATGAACCGTTCAAAATTGAAGTTGGTGACCGTATTGCGCAATTAGTCTTTGTGCCGGTCGTACAAGCGGAATTCAATATTGTCAGCGAATTTACCGAAACTGAACGCGGTGAGGGCGGTTTTGGTCATTCAGGTAAAAAATAAACTATGGTAGAACAATTATCTCTCGTAGAAGTTGATGAGATTGCTGCGGAAATCAAACCGCCAAAAATCGAAAAACGTACGGTAAAAGAACGTCGTCAACAAGTGTTGACGGTGCTTACCCATATGCTGCATTCTGAACGCGGAATGGAGCGTATGACAACAGCACGTTTAGCGGAAGAAGTAGGGGTGTCAGAAGCGGCACTTTATCGTTACTTCCCAAGTAAAACCAAAATGTTTGAAGCGTTGATCGATAATATTGAAGCGAATTTATTTAGCCGTATCACCACATCAATTCGTAATGAAACCAATACGATGAATCGAGTGCGTGACATTATGCAGATGATCCTCGACTTTGCGCGTAAAAACCCGGGTTTGACACGTATTTTGACCGGACATGCCTTGATGTTTGAGGAGCCACTTTTACAGGCTCGTGTCGCGCAATTTTTCGATCGTCTTGAAATGCAATTTGTGAATATTTTACAAATGCGAAAATTACGTGAAGGGCGTGGTTTTAATGTCGATGAACGTATTATTGCAGGGCATTTAGTGACCCTTTGTGAAGGGCAGTTTATGCGTTATGTCCGCACAAACTTCCGTTTAGGCGCCAATCAAAGTTTTGAACAGCAATGGCGTTTTCTTGAACCGCTTTTTGCTTAATTGACTTTAGTTGATAAATATATGATTATTCCGTGGCAAGAATTGCCAACAGAAACCTTAGAAAATATTGTGGAAAGTGTGGTACTTAGAGAAGGTACTGATTATGGTTCACACGAATTTTCTTTAGAACAAAAAAAACAACACCTACTAAACAAGATTCACAATGGAAGTGCAGTGATTGTTTGGTCAGAATTACATGAATCCATTGATATCAAAGATAAAATGGAATTTCTAAAATGAATCAATAGGAGCTTATATGTCAGAAGATGTAGAATTACTTGAAGAACAAAAGTTACAAGACGATGATCAGCAACGCGATCCTGCTCTGGATTGGTTCCTAACTCACTGTCATTTGCATAAATATCCTGCAAAATCGACCTTAATCCATGCAGGGGAAGATGCCAATATTTTATATTTCTTAATTAAAGGAAGCGTGATGGTTTCATCGAAAGATGATGAAGGCAAAGAGATGATTTTATCTTATTTAGGTGCCGGACAATTTTTTGGTGAAGCGGGTTTATTTGATGAAGGCTCGAAACGTTCTGCTTGGGTGAAAACGAAAACCCCTTGTGAAATTGCGGAAATTTCCTATAAAAAATATCGTCAGCTTATTCAAATTAATCCTGAGATTTTAATGTTCCTGACTTCTCAGTTATCAAAACGCTTGCAGAATACATCTCGACAAGTGACTAACCTGGCCTTTTTGGATGTGGCAGGGCGTATTGCTCAGGCGCTTATGCACTTGGCAAAACAACCAGAGGCCATGACTCACCCGGATGGCATGCAGATTAAAATTACGCGTCAGGAAATTGGTCAAATGGTGGGCTGTTCACGTGAAACCGTAGGGCGAATCATTAAGATGCTGGAAGATCAAAATCTCATTCATGCGCACGGTAAAACCATTGTGGTTTACGGCACACGATAGCAAAAATAACCGTCTTTAATCAGGCGGTTATTTCATTTTTGTTACATTGATGTGATAGTTGAAATGCCTTTGTTAATTTTTATACGAAAAGCGAAAAAATACTTCTTTTAGTGCAATATCTTAATTGACAAAATAGTGGAAGACTTCTATCATAACACTGCCTTCCAATGTGGTTTGTTTGGAAGTCAGGATTGGTCTCCTGAATATATAAGTGGCTTTTAAAAGATGCTTAATCTTTTAATTTTATATCGCAGACTGGAACCCCAGAGATGCTTTAAATCTATGGTGGACTAGGTAGAAATCCCGCAGGGATGCGATGCAGTAAGCCACTTGCTGTTAAGACCAATTCTGCTTAGTTCCACCACCCTTCAAAACAATCTTCAATTTTCAAATTTTCATTTAACTCACTTCGAACGAAAAATTCTCAGCTAAAGTGCGGTCATTTTTTACTTTATTTTTGGCAAAAAAATACCGACCCATTTCTGAGTCGGCATTTCATTTGGTGTGTTTTATTTCACTTTTTGTTTCATGGCTTCTGCCACAAGTTCAGCTTCAGGGCCGAGAACCACTTGTAAGCCATCGTTACCGATTTTCACGATACCTTTTGCGCCAAGAGACTTAAGCTGTTCTTCATTAATTTTGTGTTGGTCCACTAAGCTTAAACGTAAGCGAGTGATACAAGCATCAATATTTTTGAAGTTATCAGCACCACCTAAAGCATCAATAAATTTGACCGCTCTTTCTTCACGAGATTGGCTCGCTGCTGGTTGTGCTGCAGTGGTTTCTTCTGCTTCTTCTGTACGACCTAATGTTTTTAAGTTGAAAGCTTTAATTGCAAAACGGAATACTGCATAGTAAATCACGAAGAATACTAAGCCTTGTACGATTAGCATATACCATTCAACGGCTAATGGGTTGCGTGATGAAAGTACCATATCCACGAGACCCGCACTGAAACCGAAGCCTGCGATCCAATGCATTGTTGCCGCGATAAAGACGGAAATACCGGTTAATACCGCGTGGATGAAGTAAAGCACCGGTGCAACAAACATGAAAGAGAATTCTAATGGCTCGGTGATCCCAGTGAAGAATGAAGCAAACGCACCCGCAAGCATGATTGATGCCACTTTAGTTCTTTGGCTTGGTTTAGCGCTGAGATAAATCGCTAATGCGGCACCCGGTAAACCGAACATCATGACAGGGAAGAAACCGGCTTGATACATACCGGTTACACCAACCGTTGCAGTGCCTTCAGCAAGTGATTTCGCACCACCTAAGAAGTTTGGAATATCATTGATGCCTGCGACGTCAAACCAGAATACTGAGTTCAATGCGTGGTGTAAACCAACAGGAATGAGTAAACGGTTGAAGAAACCGTAAAGACCTGCACCAACAGCGCCTAAGTCTTTAATGCTTTCACCGAATGACACTAAACCGCCGAAAATATATGGCCAGATGTAAAGCAATATGAAGCTGATGAACATCATGGCAAAAGAAACGACGATTGGCACAAGACGTTTTCCGCTAAAGAAGGAGAGTGCTTTTGGCAATTCTACTTGATAGAAGCGGTTATAAAGTTCAGCTGAAATCACCCCGATCAAAATCCCAATAAATTGGTTATTGATTTTCCCGAAGGCGGCGGGCACTTCACTTACATCGATATGTTGTAGCTGAGCAACACTACCAGGTGAAAGTAGAGTGGTTACCACATAGTAACCCACTAAACCTGAAAGTGCAGCGGAACCATGTTTGTCCTTAGATAAACCGAAAGCAACGCCAACGGCAAAAAGCAGGCCCATGTTATCGATGATAGCACCGCCTGATTTAATTAAAAATGCAGCAAGTTGACTGTTAGCTCCCCAGCCATCTGGGTCAAGCCAATAACCAATACCCATCAGTACAGCTGCTGGTAAGACAGCAG
>NZ_CALJRX010000336.1 GCF_937976265.1 uncultured Haemophilus sp. | reverse complement strand
AAAGTGCGGTTAATTTTGACCGCACTTTCCATTTACAGTGAACTATCCTGAGAGATAAACGAGTATGTATTCTTTGATCCGTAAAGCCATCTTTTCCCTTGATCCTGAAACTGCCCATGATTTAGTGATTAAATCATTGCATTTAGCGGGTAAATCGCCTTTTCAATTTTTATTGAAGCAACTTTTGGCTTGTCCACAAGGTACGCCTAAGCAGGTAATGGGTATTACGTTTAAAAATCCTATTGGGTTAGCAGCGGGCGCAGATAAAAATGCCGAAGCGATTGATGGATTTGGCGCGATGGGATTTGGTTTTATTGAAGTCGGTACGGTTACGCCTTTGGCACAGGAGGGAAATGCTAAGCCTCGTCAATTCCGTTTAGTGGAAGCGGAAGGGATTATTAACCGTAATGGATTCAATAATTATGGCATTGATTATGCGGTCGAGAATGTCAAAAAGGCAAAATTTGATGGTGTAATTGGGATTAATATTGGTAAAAATAAAGTCACGCCACTTGAAAAGGGGAAAGATGATTACTTATTTTGCTTAAATAAAGCCTATAACTATGCGGATTACATTACAGTAAATATTTCATCACCGAACACACCGGATTTGCGCCAATTGCAGTATGGTGATTACTTTGATGATTTACTGCAAAGTGTGAAACAACGTCAAAAAGTATTAGCTGAGCAATATAATAAATATGTGCCGATTGCAGTAAAAATTGCACCTGATTTATCCGAGGCTGAGCTCGTTCAAATTGCGGATACGTTACTTCGCCATCAAATGGATGGAGTCATTGCCACTAACACTACCATTTCTCGCGACAACGTCACAGGTTTGAAAAATGCAGAACAACAAGGTGGCTTAAGTGGAAAACCGTTACAGCAGAAAAGCACAGAAATTATTCGAAGATTGCATCAAGAGCTGAAAGGTCAAATTCCGATTATTGGGAGTGGTGGCATTGATGGTGTACAAAATGCACAAGAGAAGATTGAAGCGGGTGCGGAATTGTTACAAGTTTATTCGGGTTTGATTTATCACGGTCCAAGCTTAGTTAAAGGCTTGGTTCAGGCGATTAAGTAAGAGAGAAATAATATGAAAACATTATTTCTAGCCTCTTATTTTGCAGCCGTAGAAAATCTTTTCAGACGATTTTTAAAACAGCATTTTTTATTGCATAAAGTGCTGTTTATTCCTACTGCAGGTAATGTCGAAAGCTATGTTGAATACATTGATGAGGCAAAAAATATTTTTCATAAATTAGGTTTTGAAGTCGATGTTTTGGATATAGCCCAAGAAACAGAAGAGGTTATTAAAGAGAAATTAAATCATACACCGATCCTTTACATTTCTGGTGGTAATACGTTTTATCTATTACAAGAGTTGAAAAGAAAGCACTTATTACCACATATAAAAAAACGAATTGATGAAGGTATGCTTTATCTTGGTGAATCTGCCGGTGCTATTATTACCGCCAGCGACATCGAGTATAATCAAATTATGGATGACAAAAATATAGCTATCGATTTGACTAATTATTCAGCTTTAAATTTAGTCGATTTTGCAATTGTTCCACATTATGGTGAGTTTCCTTTTGAAGAGAGTTCAGAGAAAACTGTTCAGATCTATCAATCCAAATTGAATTTACTCCCTTTAACAAATAGTCAAGCTGTAATTGTTGATGAAGATAATTACACTATTCAAACTAATTTATAGGAAAGCCGATGATCAAATATGATTTACATTGCCATAGTACGACTTCAGATGGTGTTTTAACGCCTACAGAGCTTGTGCAACGCGCTCATGAGCAAGGTGTCAATGTGCTTGCTTTATGTGATCACGACACTGTAATGGGCATTGATGAAGCTAAAATTGAAGCAGATAAATTAGGTATTGAGCTAATTAATGGCGTGGAAATTTCAACGAATTGGGAAGGTCGTGGCATCCATATTGTTGGATTAAATTTTGATAAAACGCATCCTAAAATGACCGCACTTTTAGCTGAACAAAAATCACTGAGAGAAAAAAGAGCGGTCGAAATTGGCCATAAATTAGAAAAAGCAGGCGTTCCCAATGCCTATGAAGGTGCAAAAGCGTTAGCAAACGGGGAAGTAACTCGTGCGCATTATGCGCGTTATTTGGTACAAATCGGCAAGGTTTCAAATGATGGGCAAGCCTTTAAGCGTTATCTTGGCGGTGGAAAATCTTGTTTTGTCAAAGCTGAATGGGTGGATATTCCAACGGCGATTGAGACGATTCATGCAGCAGGTGGAGTTGCCGTCATTGCTCATCCTATGCGTTATAACATGACAGGAAAATGGATTCGTCGATTAATTGTTGATTTCAAACAATGGAGTGGTGATGGCATGGAAGTCGCAGATAGTGGACAGACCAAAGATCAGCGTCAATATCTTGCGCGTTTAGCCAATGAATATGATTTAGCCGCCTCTTTAGGGTCAGACTTTCATTTTCCTTGCGGATGGATTGAATTAGGAAAGAATTTATTTTTACCTGAAGAGGTAAAACCGATTTGGACATTATTTGAATAATAAAGGGCGGTTAAATCCGCCCTTATTTTTTATATTTGACTGTTCTCACACAAACCGAGACTCGCTAGAAATTCAATAAATGCGCGAACTTTAGCGGGTAAATGACGACGATTTGGGTAAACCACATAAATATCTAAAGGTTTTTGTTTATATTCAGACAAAATTTCAACTAATTCACCTGAAGCAAGTGCATCCTTTACAAAGAAATCAGGTGCATTACTGATGCCTAAACCCGCTTTCGTCATTTCTAACAACGCCATACCATTATTGGAGACCACTTTAGATTGAATTTTATAACGTTGAATTTGATTGGCTTTTGTTGATTGCCAATGCACTTGATTTAACGATGATTTATAAAGTAAACCTTGGTGATATTCTAAATCATCAGGTGTAAGTGGTGTGCCTCGCGACTCTAAATAACTTGGCGAAGCAACAAAATGCATAGGGGAGCTGCTAATTTTACGCGCAACAAGTGAGCTATCTTGCATATAGCCGATACGTAATGCTAAGTCATAGCCTTCCGCAACGAGATCAACACGCTTGTCTTCAAATTCAATTTCTACGTGTAAATTGGGATGAAGCTCAATAAATTTAGGCAAGTTAGGTGAAATATAAAGTAAGCCAAAATCACGTGGCACAGAGATTAATAAATTACCTTGTAAGCTCGTTGCCATATTACTGATGCTAGAGTCAGCCTCGCTTAAATCTAATAGAATGGCTTGGCAACGTTGGTAATAAAGCATACCGGCTTCAGTTGGCACAATTTTTCGCGTTGTACGTTGTAATAATCGCGTTTTTAAATGTTCTTCTAATTGTGAAACTAATTTACTCGCCATTGCCACAGAAATATTCTGTTGGTTTGCGGCTTGTGTAAAACTTTGCGTTTCGATCACTTTACAAAAAACCGAAATTGCATTGAGTTTATCCATTTATAAATCCTTTTTGAAAAAAAGCTTGATTTTATCGGCGTAAGTTTGCAGTATATCGCCAATTTTACAGAATTCTAGTTATATTTTAGGTAAGCAAATGAGCAAATCTTTAGTGATTGTGGAGTCGCCAGCCAAAGCGAAAACCATCAATAAATATTTAGGTAGCCAGTATGTGGTGAAATCCAGCGTAGGGCATATTTGTGATTTGCCTACTGCAGGGAGTAGCACAGGCGAGAAGGCTAAACCCGTTTCCACTAAAGGATTAAGTGCGGAAGAAAAAAACAAAATTAAAGCAGAAAAAGACCGTGCGGCCTTAGTGAAACGTATGGGAATTGACCCTTATCATGATTGGAAAGCCAATTACCAAATTCTACCTGGCAAAGAAAAAGTTGTTTCCGAACTTAAATCCCTTGCTAAAAAATCCGATCATATTTATCTCGCAACCGACTTGGATAGAGAAGGAGAGGCTATCGCGTGGCATTTACGCGAAGTCATTGGTGGCGATGATAGTCGTTTTAGCCGCGTTGTATTTAATGAAATTACCAAGAAAGCAATTGAAAAAGCATTCCAGCATCCTGCTCATATTAATATGGATCAGGTTAATGCTCAGCAAACCCGTCGTTTCTTAGACCGCGTGGTAGGCTTTATGGTGTCGCCATTATTATGGAAGAAAGTGGCGCGAGGT
>NZ_CALJRX010000335.1 GCF_937976265.1 uncultured Haemophilus sp. | reverse complement strand
ATGGTATCAACATATTTCGCATCTTTTGCCTTTTTTTCACCAAGATAAGTCAAGCGAGAGAAAATTCCCCATTTGCCATTAGGATCTTCATAATCTAAGCCTACAATAGCTTTAAGTGGCTGGAGAGACATCAAACTTGCCTCATTAGACATACTGCCTTTGCTATAACCTAGAGAGCCAAAGAGTTTCCAGCCATTTGGCAATGGCGTGACCTCATTTAGATTAAGTCTTCCGGTAAATTCAACACCATAGATTTTAGCTGAATCAATATTTTGCATTTGTTGAACCGGACGCCAACGCCACATACTTCCGTAGTAGTTATAATTTTCCCATGTTTCTTGTTCATATAAGAAATCTTTATACCGAGAATGATGTAAATTTAAAGATAATTCACCTAAACGCCCTTTACCTAATAAGTTAAGATTTTGGGTCAAACTTTTTTCTGCTTTGAGATTAGGATTTGACATCCAAGCACCGGCAGCATTATCCCGGTAATCAAAATACATTTCTGAAGCATTTGGCATACGGAAACCTGAACCAATGCTGTAACCTAATTTCCAATTATCATTAATGGTTTTTTCCAGCCCAGCTATCCAACTAATGTTATGGAATTTAGCATCATCAGCCTTACGGCAGTTTTTACACTCTAATGCACCTAAACTGCCTTGGGCATATTTTGCCCAGTCGTAGCGAATACCTAAGTGTGATTTCCATTCTGGTGTAAATTGAATCTCATCATGTAATGAGATATTGTAATGACGTGTTTTAACAGGATACATCATTGTTGAATCTTTCGAATCTACCCATTCTTTAACGCCATCATAGTTATTGTCTACATAAACAGAATCTTGATGCAAAATATCAAATTTTCGTTCAGAAATAGCGGTTCTAAGTGAAAAAGTATGATTAATTGTTCCCAAATCAATTGGCTGGCTATCTATACGAAAATTAATTCGTTTAAATTTAGTGTTAAAAAAACGAAGGTTATTATCACTAGGCTCACTAGGTTTAGCAGGGCTCCAAGCTGTCGCAGGCTTAGCTCTATACCCCTCATAATTATAGGCTGCGGTTTGTGTTTTTTGATAATCCACATCCGTTTTAACCAATGCAATCACTTTTGAATCAGGCATATATTCATAAAAAACATTGACTGTATCTCGTTTAGCACGGTCGTCAGCTTCACGCCAGTTGTTTTCAGACGTCAAAGCTGAATCTTCGATAATATAATTTTTATTGCGCGAGCCACTATAAGAAACACCAACGCGGTGGCTATCATTAAAACGATATGCAAATTTAGCTAAATAGCTGTGATTATTATGCGTTGAATCATCAGGGGTTTGTTTACTGTAACCACGAGAACGTGTGTAGTACGAATCTTCAGGAATGGTATAACCACCAGCACTTTTCATTTCATGTCCATGGCGGTTGGAATAAAGCAATAAGGCTTCCGTTTTTTCACCAGCATACGCGACACCTAAAGTATTTACCCATTCAGTGTTGCGAGAAGCATACCCTGTACGATATAACGCACCAAATTTTCGACCGTTTCTTACAATATCAAAGGGCTCAAGGGTACGGTAATTAACTCCCCCACCAATGTTGCCACTCCCTTGGTTGAAAGAATCAGCACCTTTAGCAATATCAATGGTTCGAGCTAATTCAGGATCGATACTTTGACGAGAAGTATTCAAGTTACCATAACGCTTGTAAAGTGAGTTTTCTTCTGAATCTGGCAACGCAACTCCATCAATACTAATACCTACTCGGTTATCCTCTACTCCACGAATAGCGAAACCTTTTTGATGGCGACCTTGATCAACCACCCCAACATCAGGACTATAACGCACAAGATCTTTGTTATTTTGAATGAGTTCTTGTTGAATAATCTTTGCCGTTTTCTTTTCAGAATGGTTGGCTTTTGTCGAATCATCCAATTCTGTCGAAACATTAATCGTTTCTAATTGTTCCTCAGCAAAGGAAGATTGAGAAATGGATACTGCAGCAACAGGTAAAATTCCATAGGCTACTGCCAAAAATTTATTCTTTTTCATATTGTTATTGTTGCGAGCCAAAAAAACTGCGAAAAAAAGCCATTAAAACTGCGAAAACCAAACCCTAAGATTTTTTCGTTGTTTTAATGGTTAAATTGTATTTAAACTAGCTTTAAAGATTGTTTAAATTTAGAACTTGTAAACCATATTATCCTCATAATTGCCCGAATAGCTTGCTGAGGCATTGACTACAATGCGTTGCGCATTATCAAAGGCTTGCCAATTATCAATCTTATCTTCCTGCATATACTCAATAAACCGCACAAATTCCGACTTTGTTGAACTGAAGAATATATAAGGTGGTCGTGTAATATTGACCAATCGCAAAAAGTCAATCAAGTAAAAATACGTAGCTTGCTTGTAACTTTCTTGTCTGGTGCAGAGATAAGGCGGGTCTAATACAAACAACGCTTTGGGATTATCCGCAAATTTCGGTAGCAACGTGTGGAATGACTC
>NZ_CALJRX010000334.1 GCF_937976265.1 uncultured Haemophilus sp. | reverse complement strand
GGAACATTTCCACCGCATTGTTATACTCTTCAACTGCTGAATTATAAGTACGTCTAGCTGCAGAGATTTGCTCTTCCACATCGCTAAGTGTGGTCTGAATTTGCAAAAGATTTTGATTAGCTTTGAGATCCGGATAATTTTCTAGACGAACCTGTAAATGACGTAATAAACCCGAAATCTCATTATTGAGTTGGAATTTCTCACTTGTAGAATGGGCTGATTTAGCGCTTTCGCGTAACGTCACGATACGCTCAAGTAAGCTACGCTCATGCGACATATATTCCTTTGCAGTGGCAACAAGGTTTGGTAATAAATCATAACGACGCTTCAACTGAACATCCACACTGGCTTCGACACTACTCACCTGATTACGTTTTCTAATCAATTTGTTATACATTGAAATAGTAAAAGCTAAACCGAGAAGGACAATACCCACAACTATATTCATCATTGTTTCTCCATAGAAAAATTACCCTACCCAGTATAGGGAAAAGCGTAATAAAATCTATTCACTTGGACAATATTTTGTTGATAAAAATCAATAAAACCAAGAATTTAGTTTTTTCTATCTCCCCATTTAGATCACACAGAAGTGCGGTCAATTTTCACTAAGCTTTTTAGAGTCTAAATCTTTGCTTTACTATTGTGATTGAGTGTACAAAAAATGTACTCCAAGTAAAAACAATACCAGCAAATAAAAATCATTCTCAATAAGCAAGTGAAAACAATCACTTATCCTCTTATTTTGTAAGGGAAATAGGGATATTTTTGATTACGATCAAACAAATTTCCCGCATCAAGACATATCATAGTTAGATTAACCATACAAGTAACGTGCCAATTGGAGTGATTATATGCAACGAAGTGATGGATTATTTTCTGCTTTAGCAGAAGTTTCCCGTCGGGATTTTATGAAGTTATGTACCGCACTTGCGGCAACTATGGGGTTAAGTTCAAAAGCGGGCGCAGAAATGACCGCAGCTTTAACTGAACCTAAACGCCCACCAGTATTATGGATCGGTGCGCAAGAATGTACGGGTTGTACTGAATCCTTGCTACGCGCGACCCACCCAACAGTAGAAAACTTGGTATTGGAAATGATTTCCTTAGAATACCACGAAACCCTTTCTGCAGCCTTTGGGGAACAAGCTGAAGATAACAAACACAATGCAATTAAACAGTATTATGGAAAATATGTTTTAGTCGTAGATGGATCTATTCCGGTGAAAGACGGCGGCGTCTATTGTATGGTAGCAGGTAAACCGATTGTAGAACACATCCAAGAAGCCGCTAAAGGTGCTGCAGCGGTTATTGCGATCGGTTCTTGTGCAGCATGGGGCGGCGTACCTTCTAGCGGGGGCAACCCAACTGGCGCAAGCAGCTTGTCTGAAGTATTACCAAAAGGCACACCAGTGATTAATATTCCTGGCTGTCCACCAAATCCACACAACTTCCTTGCAACTGTCGCTTATATTCTTACTTATAAGAAACTACCTGCAATGGACAAATTAAATCGTCCATTATTCGCTTACGATCGCTTAATTCACGAAAACTGTTATCGTCGTCCGCACTTTGATGCGGGTCGCTTCGCGAAAGAATACGGCGATTATGGTCACCGCAACGGTTGGTGTTTGTATCATCTCGGTTGTAAAGGACCAGAAACTTACGGTAACTGCTCTACTTTAGAATTCTGTGATGTCGGCGGTAATAACTGGCCGGTTGGTATCGGGCACCCTTGCTATGGTTGTAACGAAAAAGGTGTGGGCTTTACCAAAGGTATTTTCCAATTAGCGGGTGTAGAAAACCCAACACCACGCGTTGAAAAACCAGATGTCAACAACACCGAAGGTTCAGGTGCAACCATGACCGCTATTGCTTTATTAGGTGGTGCAGCTGCAATCCTAGCAGGCGTGAGTGTTGTGACCTTACGCGAATTAAGCGCTCAACATAAAGCCCGTTCTGAAGCTAAAGCCGCAGAGAAAGAACAACATACAGGTAAATAACAATGGATAGACGAAAATTTCTAAAAGCGGGTATGCTTGGCGGAATCGCATCTACTTTGCCTGTGTCAAATGTACAGGCATCAGAAGCGGTTGAGCCTATTCCTGGTGCACTAGGAATGCTTTACGACTCTACCCTTTGCGTAGGTTGTCAAGCATGCGTGGCAGAATGTCAAAACGTGAACCACACCCCCGTTAATCCAAAAGGCGATCAAACTTGGTCAAATAACGACAAACTCACCCCATTTACTCGTAACGTGATTCAAGTATGGAGTGATGGCGACGGCACAAATAAAGATAAAACAGAAAACGGCTATGCTTACATAAAAAAACAATGTATGCATTGCGTTGACCCTAACTGTGTTGCGGTTTGCCCAGTTCAAGCGCTTACCAAAGATCCAAAAACCGGTATTGTAAAATATGATCCCGATATTTGTACCGGTTGCCGTTATTGCATGGTTGGCTGTCCGTTTGATGTACCAAAATATGACTACGATAATCCATTCGGTGAAATCAGCAAATGTGAACTCTGTAACCAAAAAGGCGT
This sequence comes from uncultured Haemophilus sp., assembly GCF_937976265.1. Lineage (GTDB taxonomy): Bacteria > Pseudomonadota > Gammaproteobacteria > Enterobacterales > Pasteurellaceae > Haemophilus_D. The sequence continues at coordinate 20,820 of NZ_CALJRX010000334.1, read as the reverse complement.
TGAACGCTTAGATAAAGGCGAATTACCTGGTTGCTGTCATGTTTGTCCAACTGGTGCCATTATTTTTGGTACACGTGAAGAATTATTGGCAGAAGCGAAACGTCGTTTAAGCTTATTACGTGGTACTGAATACGATTATCCACGTCAACACGTCAATAGCACAGATAAATACCGTGCTACCGTACCGGCATATCAATATCATATCTACGGTGAAAAAGAAGGTGGCGGTACACAGGTACTCGCCTTAAGTGGCGTACCTTTTACTAATCTTGGTTTGCCAGACTTAGATGAAGTCGCGACAGGTTCTCGTGCTGCGCATTTACAACACTTCTTGTATCGCGGTTTAGCATTACCGTTAGTCGCACTTGCCGGTCTAACCTTTATGACTTACAAAAATATGCACGGCGATAAAATTGCTGAGCGTATTGCAGCACAAAAAGAAGCCATGCGTCAGGCACGCAAGGAAATGGAAGAAGCGGAGGATGAGCATCATGAGTAATCCACGTCCGGTGGGCGGTCGCCTTGTTTCTGCCGCAATTCTCTTTTTTGCACCACTTGCCGTACTTTGCGTTTTATTAATTTTAAAACGTTTAGTTTTTGGTATTGGTTCTGTAACCGCACTTAACGGCGGTTATCCTTGGGGGTTATGGATTGCCTTTGACTTACTTGTTGGTACAGGATTAGCCTGTGGCGGTTGGGCATTAGCTTGGACCGTGTATATTTTCAATAAAGGGAAATATCACTCCCTTGTACGCCCAGCATTGCTTGCAAGTTTATTCGGTTATTCACTCGGAGGCCTATCTATCGCCATTGATATGGGCCGTTATTGGCATTTACCTTATTTCTACATTCCAGGCCAATTCAACACGAATTCCGTTCTGTTTGAAACGGCATTTTGTATGACGGTGTATATCATCGTGGTAACCCTAGAGTTTGCCCCAGTATGGCTTGGTTTCTTCGCCTTGAAAAAATGGTTTAATAAACTGAATAAAATCATGTTTTTCATTATTGCCTTGGGTGCCTTATTGCCGATGATGCACCAATCTTCAATGGGTTCCTTGATGATTGTAGCTGGTCATAAAGTCCATCCGGTATGGCAAAGCTATGAAGTTTTACCAATACTCTCCTTGCTGACTGCTTTCATTATGGGCTTCTCTATCGTGATCTTTGAAGGCTCCTTAGTTAAAGCGGGTCTTGCAGGAAAAACGCCAGATGAACGTCATTTATTTACTCAATTAGCACGCGTTACCGCAGGATTAATTTTCTGCTTCTTAGCGGTGCGTTTTGGTGAGTTAATTTATAACGATAAACTGCAAATGGTTGTGGGTTTCGATAAATTAACTAAATTTGAAGCATGGATGTTCTGGATGGAAGTCTGGTTGATGGTATTACCATTACTGACCCTCTTCCTCGGGGAGAAAAAATCTGATTCCCGTTGGTTATTTATTTCGGCATTAAGCATGTTACTCGGTGCGGCGTTATGGCGTATGAACTACTCGCTTATCATGTATAACCCGGGCAATGGCTATCAATATTTCCCATCAGCGGAAGAATTGCTTATTTCAATTGGCTTCATTTCTATTGAAGTATGCGCCTATATTTTAATCATTCGTTTATTCCCTGTATTACCGGTAGTTAAAGAAAAACATACCGAAGACTCAGAAAAAATTATTGCCGAAAAAGCGGCATTCAGCAAAAAAGTTAGCGGAGCAGAATAATGTCAGAAAAAAAACGTATCTCAATTGACCCAATTACCCGTATTGAGGGTCATTTACGTATTGATTGCGAAATTGAAAATGGTGTCGTCACCAATGCTTGGTCATCCGGGACCATGTGGCGCGGTATGGAAAATATCGTAAAAGGTGCAGACCCTCGTGATGCATGGATGATTATGCAACGTATCTGTGGTGTATGTACCACAGTACACGCGATTATCAGCGTGCGTGCCGTAGAAGATGCTATTGGTGCTAAAGTTCCAGTCAATGCACAGTACATTCGTAACATGATTCTTGCTGCACACAGTATCCATGACCATATCGTGCACTTCTATCAACTCTCCGCGATGGACTGGGTGGATATCACCGCTGCGCTAAAAGCTGATCCTGAAAAAGCAGCAGACATGCTAAAAGGTGTCTCTACATGGTCATTAAACAGTGCTAACGAATTCCGCAATGTACAGAAAAAAATTCAAGCATTAGTGGATAGTGGACAACTTGGTATTTTCGCTAACGGTTATTTCGGTCATGCTGCAATGAAACTTCCACCAGAAGTGAACCTCATTGCCGTCGCGCACTATTTGCAAGCTCTTGAATGTCAACGTGATGCTAACCGTGTAGTCGCATTACTCGGAAGTAAAACACCACACATTCAAAACTTGGCGATTGGTGGTGTAGCAAACCCAATTAACTTAGATTCCCAAGCGGTACTAAACCAAGAACGTCTCATGTTCGTGAAAGCTTGTATCGATCGTTTAACTGACTTCATTAACCAAGTGTATAAAGTAGATGCAGCAGTATTTGCGGCTTATTATCCTGAATGGTTAAGCTTAGGCAAAACATCTGGCAACTACTTATCTGTACCAGAATACCCAATTGATGCAGATAACTCTAAATTCATGTTAAAAGGTGGTTATATCGAAAACGGCGATTTATCGACTTTCCGTCCAATTGATCAACAAAAAGATGAGTTCGTTGTAAAAGGCATTAAAGAGAGTGGTAAACACGCTTGGTACGAAGACGATGAGCCATTAGAACCTTGGGCGGGTTTAACTCGTCCTAAATACACAGGCTGGCAAGATGATGGTAAATACTCTTGGGTAAAAGCGCCGACATTCTACGGTAAAGTTGTCGAAGTGGGTCCTCTCGCCTATTTAATGTGTGGTTTGGCCGCAAATGACACACCAACCGTTACCCATTTCAATGAATTGAAAGGCATTTATGAAAAATTGACTGGTAACACGTTAACTACCGATCAATTACATTCTACCCTTGGACGTATTATCGGTCGTACCGTGCATTGCTGTGCGCTCAACGATATTTTAAGTGCTCAATGGCAAATGCTCATTGATAATATCGCTAAAGGTGATATGACGGCTTATATCAAAACGGATATTCCAGCAAACGGTGAATTCCGTGGTGTTGGTTTTGGTGAAGTACCACGAGGCATGCTTTCTCACTGGGTTGTCATCAAAGATGGTCGCATTGAGAACTACCAAGCGGTTGTTCCATCCACATGGAATGCCGGTCCGCGTAATGAACAAGACCAAATGGGCCCTTATGAGCTTTCCATTATTGGTACACCGGTGGCAGATCCGACTAAACCATTGGAAGTGGTTCGAACCATTCACTCATTCGACCCTTGTATGTCATGCGCCGTACATGTAGTTAATACCGAAAACGGTGAAGTAACTGAAGTGAAGGTGTTGTAATGAAGCCGTTAATTCTTGGCGTCGGCAATATTTTGTTAAGTGATGAAGGTGTTGGTGTGCGCGTTGTGCAGGAGCTTGAAAAACGCCCTGAAATTCAACCGCACTTTGACATCATCGATGGTGGTACTTGTGGCATGGAATTACTGGATGCAATGGCAAATCGCGAGCATTTGATTATTGTCGATGCCGTGCTTGCTAACAAACAGCCAGGCGAGATTATTGTGTTGCATGATGAGCAAGTGCCCATCTTTTTCTCTCGCAAAATTTCACCACACCAACTCGGCATTTGTGATGTACTTTCTGCAATGAAATTAACGGACGAATTCCCAAAACACCTTTGCCTCATCGGCATCCAACCAGAATCACTAGAATCTGGAATTGGTTTGACGGAAACAATACAAAACGTGTTGCCAAAGGTTTTTGAAACGTTAAATCAAGTCATTAAGGAATACGGTTTAAATCTAGATTCCCCTCTTTAGAAAAGAGGGGCTGGGGGAGATTTGACTTGATTAATCGAGACTAGTGTTAAATCTCCCCTAACTCCTCTTTACGAAAGAGGGGAACTTTCTTTAAGATTTCACCTACTAGGCTTTAATCTTATTAATATTGAAAAATAAACCATGTATCGACACGAAAAAACATCTGAAAATTCGACCGCACTTTTAAACTCTGTTTCTGGCTTTGAAGAAAATCCAACGGAGATTTTCCTTGCCGAAATGCAAAACATTGTACCTGAAATGCAAGATCTCCCTTTTTTTCATAAAGGCATCGAGTGTTTCTGCCCTAAATTTGTTTTATTTGAAGATCAATGGATCGGCACAGTATTAACCCCGTGGATGATGAGTGTGGTGATTCTACCTGGCCCTCAACAACAATGGGAGCCACGTGAATTAGGTGATAAACTCACTGTAAAACTGCCTTACAAACCACTCACTTTCACCGTTAGTAGTATTGAAAATGTACCGCAATATTTAAGTTGTTCCTTACATTCACCACTCGACCCGAATCTAACTAACGAACAAGCGGTTCAACTGACGCAAGATTGTTTGCGTATGGTTTTATCCATACCAACCGCACAGCCGACATTTAATTCTGATCGCCGCAATCTATTTAAGGCGATGATAAAATAAATATAAGCCACAAACAGTTAATAAAAATGGGCAACGTAAAATAACTTACTTTGCCCATTTTGCTTTCCATCCCACACAAAGTGCGGTCAGTTTTTGGTTACTTTTTCAAATTAATACAACACACGCGCTTTGATTGTGCCTTCAATCTCACGGAGTTTGGCCAACAATGGTGATGCATCATCTGTTTCAACATCTACCACAACATAACCAATTTTCGGATCGGTTTGCAAATATTGCGCTGCAATATTGAGATTGGCTTCGACGAAAATTTGGTTCAGTTTGTTTAATACACCTGGACGATTTTCGTGAATATGAAGTAAACGTTTTGTACCAACGTGTTCTGGTAAAGATACTTCTGGGAAATTCACGGAAGAAAGGGTTGAACCGTTATCAGAATATTTCACAAATTTACCCGCGACTTCAAAACCAATGTTTTCTTGGGCTTCTGCGGTTGAACCACCGATATGCGGGGTTAAAATCACATTATCAAATTTACGTAATGGAGAAACAAACTCTTCATTGATTGAAGCGGGTTCAACAGGAAATACGTCAACTGCCGCACCACGAACTTTACCTTGCTCAAGTGCAGCTGCTAAAGCATCAATATCCACTACCGTACCACGTGCCGCATTGATCAAAATAGAATCTTGTTTTAATTGTGCAATACGTTCAGCACTCATTAAATTACGGGTTGAAGGTAAATCAGGTACATGCAGTGAGATCACATCACAAGAACCCAATAACTCTTCAAGTGTGTGCAATTGTTTAGCATTACCTAATGGCAATTTATTTTCGATATCGTAGAAATATACATCCATCCCTAAAGATTCCGCAATAATACTTAATTGCGAACCGATATGGCCGTAACCCACGATACCGAGTTTTTTACCACGTACTTCATGAGAGCCCACCGCAGATTTATTCCATAAACCGTGATGCACATCCGCATTTGCCTGAGGAATATTGCGCATTAAGAGCAAAATTTCACCCAGCACTAATTCAGCCACAGAACGTGTATTGGAGAACGGAGCATTAAATACCGGAATCCCACGCATTTTTGCCGCATCAAGATCCACTTGATTGGTACCGATACAGAAACAGCCAATAGCAATCAGTTTCGGCGCAGCTTCAATCATTTCCTTAGTCAAATTAGTACGAGAACGTAAGCCGATAAAATGGGCATCTTTAATCGCTTCTTTTAACTCATCACCATCTAAGGCTTTTTTGTAAAAGTCGATATTGGTGTAGCCTGCGGCATGCAAGGTATCTAATGCACTTTGGTGCACGCCCTCTAATAGCACAAATTTAATTTTTGATTTGTCGAGTGACACTTTGTTTGTCATGTTTGCTTCCTTATTTTTATTAATCAATAATTTTTGCGCCGTCTGGTGTACCAACAATCACAATATCCGCCCCACGTAAGGCAAAAATACCATTTGTTACTACACCTGCGACATTATTCAATTCTTTTTCCATTTCCACTGGATTTAAGATAGCGAAGTTATGTACATCTAAAATCACGTTGCCGTTATCCGTTACCACACCTTCACGATATTCTGGGGCGCCACCAAGAGAAACTAATTTACGACCAACTTGTGAACGTGCCATTGGAATCACTTCTACTGGCAATGGGAATGTGCTACCTAACACATCCACTTGTTTACTAGAATCCACGATACAAATAAATTTTTTCGCTAAAGCGGCCACAATTTTTTCGCGAGTCAGTGCTGCACCACCACCTTTGATCATCATTTTTTGTGGATTAATTTCATCAGCACCATCCACATAAATATCTAAACTGGATACATCGTTAGCACTAAACACTTCAATGCCCTGTTTACGCAATAATTCTTCTGAGGCTTTAGATGCTGCTACCGCGCCTTGAATTTGATCTTTTAATTCACCTAAGGCTTCAATAAAACAATTCACTGTTGAACCACTTCCCACGCCAACAATGGTATCGGGCTTAACATATTTTAACGCCGCACGTGCAGCTAATTTTTTCATTTCTAATTGGTCCATTTTTCTCTCCCTTTTAAATCGCGGATAACAACGTAAACGTTTGCTTTACTTTAATACGACCCTATTAAATAAACAAGTGTAAAAATTTATTTGTCATGATGAAAAAATTTTATTCATCTAAAAAAAGCGCTAACAGCTCGTTCAAAAACAATTTTCCGTGTTCGGTGATTTGCCAAGAATCCAGTGTTTCCACGATATAATTCTGTTTAATGGCCAAATCAATTTGATTTTTGACCGCACTTTGCGAAAGCCCTGTGTAATGTTCAAACTCTTGTTTTGGCACGGCTTCCAATAAACGAAAACGATTCATAAAGAACTCAAAAGCGCGGTCATTTTTTTCCACGTTTTTTTCTTCATAAAGGTATTCACCACGCAAATAGCCTTTTGGATGCTTTGTTTTAGAAAAACGTAAAATTTTTCCATCTGGGAAAGTGAGTTTTCCATGTGCACCACAGCCTATCGCCAGATAATCCCCGAATCGCCAATAATTCAAATTATGCTGACATTGGAAACCTGGTTTCGCATAAGCGGATGTTTCATATTGTTGATAACCCGCTTCAGTTAAAAGCTGGTGGCCTTGCTCAAAAATATCCCAAAGCGCATCATCATCCGGCAATGTAGGCGGACGATAAGCAAACATGGTATTGGGTTCAATGGTGAGCTGATACCAAGAAAGGTGTGGTGGAGCAAGCTCAATGGCTTGTCGCAAATCATCTAGCGCTTCCTCTAGCGTTTGGTTTGGCAAGCCGTGCATTAAATCCAGATTGAAACTTTTCAAGCCCGAAACTTTCGCCAAACTGACCGCACTTTTAGCTTCCGCCGCATTATGAATACGTCCTAAACGTTGTAATTTATCGTCATTAAAACTTTGGATGCCCATGGAAATACGTGTTACACCAGCATCCACATAACCTTTAAAACGCTCCGCTTCGACGGTGCCTGGATTGGCCTCCATAGTAATTTCAATATTCTCTGAAAAAGGAATGCGACGTTGAATTTCTGCCAATAACAACTTGATACTTTCCGCTGAAAATAAACTCGGCGTGCCACCACCAATAAAAATGGAATGAAGTGGACGATTTTGAATACTAGCCTGATATTTCTCTAAGTCTGCCTCAAGATCGGCTATCAGATGTTGCACATATTCTTGTTCAGGAATTGTGCCTTTCTGTGCATGCGAATTGAAATCACAATAAGGGCATTTCTGCACACACCAGGGAATATGCACATAAAGGGAAAGAGGGGGAAATTTTTGCATAATTAAAAGTCAAAAGGGCTTGTTTTCACAAGCCCTAAAAAATAAGTCATTAATTGACCGCTCTTGCTGTTTTAGTCGCAGCTTTACGGCGTGGTGCTTTCGCTTTTGTTTCCACTTTCACAAATTCAATGCCTTCTGGTGGATTCTCTAACGCTAAGCCTAACACTTCATCAATGGTTTCTACCGCATGAATCGCAAGATTTTCTTTTACGTTATCTGGAATTTCTTCCAAATCTTTCACGTTATCTTTTGGAATCAATACCGTTTTAATGCCACCACGATGTGCCGCCAGTAATTTCTCTTTCAATCCGCCAATTGGTAATACTTTACCGCGTAGGCTGATTTCACCAGTCATCGCCACATCGGCACGCACTGGGTTACCCGTTAAGCAAGAAACTAATGCGGTACACATTGCGATACCTGCACTTGGACCATCTTTCGGTGTCGCACCATCTGGTACGTGAATGTGAATATCACGTTTTTCATGGAATTCAGAATTGATACCCAATTTCTCCGCACGCGCACGGACTACGGTCATCGCTGCTTGGATAGATTCTTTCATCACATCGCCTAATGAACCAGTGAAGGTCAATTTGCCTTTACCTACTACTGAAGCGGTTTCAATGGTTAGTAAGTCACCGCCCACTTCAGTCCACGCAAGACCTGTTACTTCGCCCACACGGTTTTGGGTATCCGCTTTACCAAATTCAAAACGTTTCACACCAAGATAGTCATGCAAGTTGTCTGAATTAACGGTAATGGATTTCACTTTTGGATTGACCAATAAATTCTTCACTGCTTTACGACAGATTTTAGAAATCTCACGCTCTAATCCACGCACACCGGCTTCACGGGTGTAATAACGGATAATATCTAAAATGGCGTTTTCTTCGATGGTTAATTCGCCTTTTTTCAATCCATTACGTTCAATTTGTTTTTGTAACAAATGTTGCATCGCAATATTGAGTTTTTCATCTTCGGTATAACCAGAAAGACGAATGACTTCCATACGATCTAACAATGGCCCCGGAATATTCATGGAGTTTGAGGTTGCCACAAACATCACATCAGACAAATCGTAGTCTACTTCAAGATAGTGATCATTGAAGGTGGTATTTTGTTCAGGATCAAGCACTTCTAACAAGGCTGATGCTGGATCACCACGCATATCTGAAGACATTTTATCAATTTCATCAAGCAAGAAGAGTGGGTTTTTTACACCAACTTTTGCCATTTTTTGAATCAATTTACCCGGCAATGCACCAATATAGGTTTTACGGTGACCGCGGATTTCTGCTTCATCACGCACCCCGCCTAATGCCATACGCACATATTTACGACCTGTTGCATTGGCAATAGATTGACCCAGTGAGGTTTTACCTACCCCTGGCGGTCCCACTAAACAAAGAATTGGACCTTTGATTTTGTTTAAACGCGCTTGCACCGCAAGGTATTCTAAAATGCGTTCTTTCACACGTTCTAAACCGTAGTGATCCGCATCCAAGACTTGTTGTGCTTTTGCGATATCTTTCTTCACTTTGGTGCGTTTATGCCATGGCACTTGAAGCATCCACTCAACATAACTGCGCACCACCGTCGCTTCAGCAGACATCGCTGACATCATTTTGAGTTTTTGTAACTCACTCTCTACTTTTTCGCGCACATCTGCCGGCATACCTGCCGCCTCAACCTTTTGACGAAGTTGTTCCACTTCATCAATGGTATCTTCGCTTTCGCCTTCGTCCATTTCTTTGCGAATCGCTTTAATTTGTTCGCTAAGATAATAGTTACGCTGGCTTTTCTCCATTTGTTTTTTCACACGGCCACGGATGCGTTTTTCAACTTGAAGAATATCCGCTTCAGATTCCATCATGCCGAGCAAGTATTCTAAACGCTCTTGCACATCTGCCAGTTCTAACACACTTTGTTTATGGCGAACAGTCACTGGAATATGGGCAGCCATAGTATCTGCTAAACGATCGGCATCATCAATGCGTTGTAATGCACCTAAAACGTCAGCAGGGATTTTTTTATTGAGTTGAAGATAGCTTTCAAATTCATTTAAAACGGCCGCCTTCACCACATCTAATTCTTTTTCATCGCCAAACGTGGTTTCAATCGGTGTCACTTCCGCAGAAAAATGGTCTTCACCATCATTTAATTGATTAATTTTCGCGCGTTGTTGCCCTTCCACCAACACTTTCACTGTGCCGTCTGGCAATTTTAATAATTGAATAATATTGGCAATCGTCCCGACATCGAATACATCATCAACGGTAGGTTCTTCTAAATCCGCTTGCTTTTGTGACACCAATAATAATTGTTTGCCCTCATTCATGGCTTCATCAAGGGCACTAATCGATTTTGCGCGCCCAACAAAAAGTGGCATCACCATATAAGGGAAAACGACAACATCCCGTAATGGCAATACAGGAAGTGTACGTTGTTGAGTTCTTTTGGCGTTCATAATTATCTCTCTTACATCAATTCTATAATTTCATTGAATATGGGGATGAGTTGCATAAATTCAAGGTAGGATTTGGCATATTAAGGAGAAATCGAAAAATAGGCAAGTAAAGAACCACCTTTATTGATGCTTAATTGGAAAAACCATGGAATACAGGTACAATAAGCGCGGTCAAAAATCAGTATAATTTTACTTAATAAAAACGTTTGAAAAAATAACCGCACTTTATCCATTATGACAGCAAAACAAACTATTACTTTCGCGACCTTTCAAGAATTGCTGCCTGATTCTTGTCATCATCCATTAAAAAAACAATTAAGGGATAAAGCTCGTTATTACGGGCGCAAATTTTTATTTAAAAAACAATGTGATGCACTGGTTGATTTCTTAAATACTCATCAAACCTGGATTCCGCTTTTTCAACAAAATCCATATCGTTTTAATGCATTGCTCGCCACATATTGCGACAAACGTTTTTCTGCAACTGATCGACTCAATGCCATTACGAACAATCTCTTAATGCTTGAAGAAAAAATGGGCGTAGAATTTTGTAAGAAATTACTCCAAGAAAAATCCCTTTTATTAGCACAATTAACAGATCAACTTGGTATTTATTTCAATATCAATCAGATTGACCCTTTTGAAGGTTATTTTTCTATTAACTTAAAAGACAATGATGGGCGTAGCATTTATGATGCTTCTTTCACCTTCTTAAAGCCAAATAAGTTACTTATTGCCTCAATTCAAGGCCCTTCTTATGAAGAAGCGCAAGAAGCCGTGAAACAAGCCACAAAAGAATTACACGGTGTTCGCCCGATGTTTATGTTGATGAATGTTTTCCGCTTGTTAGCTGAAAAATGGCAATGTGAATTAATCGGTATCCCTCACACTTCACAAGGTAAATACCGTTTATCTGCGCGCAGTAAAATCCTATTCAATTACGATGAATTCTGGCAAGAAAACCAAGGGCAATTAAAAGGTCAATATTGGCAATTACCGCCTGAAAGCGCCCGCAAACCACTGGAAGAAATCGCCACCAAAAAACGTTCTATGTATCGAAAACGTTATGAAATGTTGGATGATTTGAGTGAAAAAATTACTCAATTTTCCTAAATAAAATAGGCTTAAGCCAGGTTTAACTATAATCAAGCCCGGCCTAGGTAAACGATTGCCAACCCTGCTATTGCTGAATTCTTTTAAAAATCATCCTTTGCTTTTTTGTTCTTTTTGTGTAGAATACGCGCTCGGCTTATTGATTAATCCGAATACAAGGAGTTCTCCATAATGGAAGCATCAAAGAAAAAGATGAAATTCCCTTCCGCATTTAGCATTCTCTTTATTATTCTTCTTATTGCTATTGGTCTTACTTGGCTTATTCCCTCAGGGTCCTACTCTAAACTTTCCTACGACAGCACCGAAAATCATTTTATTGTCAAAACCCACGGAATTCCCGATCAAAGCTATCCAGCAACAGAACAAACCCTTAATCAACTCAATATCAAAATTCAACTCTCTAATTTCACCAACGGCATTATCAAAAAGCCTATCGCTATTCCTGATACCTATCAACGCATTGAACAACACGAAAAAGGCATTACCGATATGATTCACGCCATGGTGGATGGCACTATTGAAGTGGCTGATATTATGATTTTTATCTTCATACTCGGTGGGATGATTGGTGTCATAAACAAGACAGGAGCCTTTAATGCCGGATTAATGTCTCTCACCAAGAAAACGAAAGGAAATGAGTTCTCTGTTGTCTTTGCTGTCTGTGTGTTAATGCTGTTAGGCGGTACGGCTTGTGGTATTGAGGAAGAAGCGGTAGCCTTCTACCCGATTCTTGTTCCCGTTTTTTTAACCTTAGGCTATGATTCGATTGTCTGTGTTGGTGCCATATTCCTCGCCGCCTCAATGGGAACGGCATTCTCTACAATCAATCCCTTCTCCGTTGTCATTGCCTCAAATGCTGCGGGTATTCCATTCACTGAAGGAATGGGATTTCGTATACTGGGACTTATTCTTGGTGGTGCGTGTGTGATTACTTACATGTATTGGTATTGTAAAAAACTGCGTGCCAATCCTGAATTTTCTTATACGTATGACGATCGCCAAGCCTTCTATGATCTCTATATGAAAGATATTGATCCGAATGCAACCGTTGAATTTACCTTTAGAAGAAAACTGATTCTGATTCTATTTAGTGGCGCTTTTCCTCTCATGGTATGGGGGGTTATGTTTGGAGGCTGGTGGTTCCCTCAAATGGCTGCTTCCTTCCTAGCTATTACCATCATTATTATGTTTATCAGTGGATTGCCTGAAAAAGATGTCGTAAATGGGTTTACTCATGGTGCTTCTGAATTAGTCGGCGTCGCATTAATTATCGGACTTGCTCGAGCAGTTAATATCATTCTAGAACAAGGAATGATTTCAGACACGATTCTCGATTATATGACTCATCTTGTTGGTGGAATGAATGGTGGTGTCTTTATTATTGGTCAGCTCTTGGTCTTCATTTTCTTAGGGTTAGTTGTACCTTCATCTTCAGGCCTTGCCGTACTCGCCATGCCAATTATGGCACCGCTGGCTGATACTGTGGGCATTCCAAGAGATATCGTGGTATCGGCTTACAACTGGGGACAATATATTATGTTGTTCCTTGCGCCAACAGGATTAGTCCTTGTCACGCTACAAATGCTTGGTATTCCATTCAATAAATGGTTGAAATTTGTCATGCCTATCGTGGGCTGTCAATTTGTTATCTCATCGATACTTCTCCTCACTCAAGTATTTATGTATGCACAATAAGTAATAAAATAAAAAACCACGCAAGATTGCGTGGCTTCTTTTTCTCATCTGATTCTATTTTACAAAATCATCAAACTCTAACTCGTAATCATCACCATCTCGGCTGTATTTGATATAACGTGGAAATTGCTCACCTGAGAATTTCTTCACCATGATATCTTTGTTACCTGTTTTAAATGAATAGGTAATTTCAGTCACAGTTTGCTTGTTATATTGAATTTGTTTTTCCACTTTCTTCACATTCACATTTTCCATCGGGTAAAGTTTTTTACCATTTGTAATTTGGAAACTGGTTGGCAATTTATCGTAATAACTCAACTGAAATGCCATCGTGAATAAATCAAAAGTTGGTAATTTTAACGGCTCAGTTTCTAACCCATTTTTCACTTTACCGTATTCAATTGTGGTTGGCGAAATTTTAGAAATGGCATAAAGCTTACCATTACGCACATCTTGATAATTCACCATTTTAAATTGACTCGCGTTTTGTGAACCACGAGAAGTAAACATAATGTTATACAACGGAATATTAATTTTCGCATTGACTGAATACTGTGAACCATCCGCTTTAAAATGCACATACGCGGGCATTAAATAATTCGAACTGTATTTAATATTATAATCTACCGCAGACCATGCTGTTGGTGCATAAGCAATTAATGCAGCAAAAAGGATTTTAAATAACTTCATTGGTTGTCCTTATATATAAAAATAGGTTGCCCTTTAGAGTATCACAACAAAAAGAAGTTCCCCATTAAAAAAACCATCTTATCCGCAGACAAGATGGTTTTCATTTATGTTAGCTTAATGGGAGATTATAAAACTGCACCCGCCATTAAGAAACCGAATAATACAGATAAACTGATTGCAATCACACCCGGCACTAAGAATGGGTGGTTGAATACATATTTACCGATACGAGTTGAACCAGTATCATCCATTTCTACTGCCGCAATTAAGGTTGGGTAAGTAGGAAGAATAAATAATGCTGATACTGCGGCAAATGCTGCAATCGCGGCTTCCGGAGAAACACCTAATAAAATTGCAGTTGGGTATAATGCTTTTGCAGTTGCAGCTTGTGAGTAAAGTAAGGTACTTGCAAAGAACAAGATTACCGCTAAACTCCAAGGATATTGTTGTAAGAATTCAGCTGATACTGCTTTGATTTGATCGATATGACCTTCAACGAAAGTATTACCTAACCATGCTACACCAAGCACACAAATTACCGCCGACATACCTGATTTAAAAGTTGCTGCATTGGTAATTTTTGCGGTATCCACTTTACATGCCATGGTGATAATGCCTGCAGTCGCAAGCATGAAAGAGATAATCGCATTATCACGAGAAAGAATTGGGTTTTGAATTAAACCAACTGTTTTACTGATTGCAGTGGCATAAAGCATGACCACTAAAATCGCAATAAGGAAAATCATTACAGAGCGTTTTGCATAAGGTTTGATCTCAATTTGCATTTCACCACGCATAGTAATTAAACCTTTTGCTAGACGATCTTGGTAAACTTCATCATCTTTCAAATCTTTACCAAGGAAGTTACAAATCACCGCAGTAATCATACATGCTGCGTAAGTAGTTGGAATCCAAATACCTAATAATTGTAAGTAACTTAAGCCAAAGTTTTTCTCTAATTCAGCAGAAAGGAATACCACCGCAGCAGAAATTGGAGACGCTGTAATCGCAATTTGTGAAGCGATAACCGCAATAGAAAGTGGACGTGAAGGACGAATGCCTTGTTCTTTTGCCACTTCAGCAATTACTGGAAGTGTTGAGAACGCGGTGTGACCTGTACCTGCAAGCACAGTCATAAAATAAGTCACTGTTGGTGCAAGGAAAGTGATGTATTTTGGATTTTTACGTAGGATTTTTTCAGCCATTTTTACTAAGAAATCCATACCACCCGCAACTTGCATTGCCGCAATCGCCATGATTACAGACATGATAACTGAAATTACATCAAACGGAATGGCACCTGGTTTTAAGCCAAGCAGTGAAAGTGCCACAACACCCATACCACCCATGAAACCGATACCAATACCGCCTAATCTAGCCCCTAGGTAAATAAAGAGTAGGACGACTAAAAGTTGAGCCCAAATCATAATATTTTCTCCATATTAATTTTAAAAATAATTCCGGAACATATATTAACAACAAACTAGTGCATTATCTATATTTATTAGTTGGATTAGTCTATTTTATCCGAAAGTGCGGTTAAAATTTGATTCAAATTCTGACCGCACTTTCAATGACTTTCCTAGAAATCCTCAAAGTATTGTTGAATCACTTTTGGATCTTTTGTTTGTGTTAAGGCTAATTGTAATAACACACGTGCTTTTTGTGGATTCAATGTACCTGAAGCCACAAAACCATATTTAGAATCATCTACTTCAGCATCACGAGTGGTGTAACCCGTTGGTACACGAGATGAACGCACAACCACAACGCCATCTTTCGCCGCTTTTTCTAAACGTTCTAAATGGGCTGCATTCACATTACCATTACCTACACCCGCTGAAACAATACCTTGATAGCCCGCATCCAATAATGAATTTAATGGTTCAATTGGTGCATTAGAATAAGCATAAATAATGCCCACTTTCGGCAAGCTGTCTAATTTATCTACGTTAAATGGTGTGTTTACGGTATGTTTGCTTTCAGGCGAACGTTCGTAATCTACTTTACTGTTATGGATATAACCCAAGGTACCATAGTTTGGTGAATGGAATGTTTGTACTGCAGTGGTACTCATTTTGGTCACATCGCGTGCACCTAGTACTTCACCATTCATCGCCACTAACACACCACGACCAGATGATTTTTTATCGGTTGCCACCACGACGGCGTTATAAAGGTTTAACGGACCATCCGCACTTTTTTCTGTCGCTGGACGCATCGCACCCACTAATACAATTGGTTTTTCACATTTCGCCGTAAGATCTAAGAAATAAGCGGTTTCTTCCATGGTATCGGTACCATGAGTAATCACAAAACCATCAGTATCTTTACATTGTGCATTAATCGCTTTCGCTAATTTTAACCACACATCATCGCTCATATCTTGTGAACCAATTTTCACAATTTGTTCACCTTTTACATTGGCTAATTGCTTAATTTCAGGCACAGCATCAATTAACGCATCAACATTGAGTTGCCCTGCTTTATAAGCAGAAGAAACGGCAGTTTCACCGCTTCCCGCAATGGTGCCGCCAGTCGCTAAAATCGTAATATTTGGCAATTCTGCAGCTTGTGCGACCGAAAAACCTAACCCAAGCATCATGAGTGCCGTTAATTTTTTTAATTGCATGTGCGTCTCCTTTCACGTTTAATCATCTAAGTTTGGCTATTCTCTACTTAATTAGGCGTAGAATAAACACAAAGATAGTATATTTATGATCCTGATCACATTTTTATTGATCCGATTGTATAAGCTTTCGCCAACGTTGCATTTCCTTGATAATTTTTTTGAAAGATAACTAAAGTGCGGTTATACTTAAGCCTTTATTTCATGTGAAGATAAACTCTTATTCATTATCAAAAATTAAGTTGAGAACAACATGCAAGAATTTATGCCTCAAGCAATTGAATTTGCTCAAAAACACACTTTTTTAACGATCGCATGGTTTGCTGTCCTTTTCATGACACTTTTCGCCTTTTTTAAAAGTGCGACACAAAAATATCGCGTGATCACCAATCCTGAAGCCGTTCATTTAATGAATAACGAAGATGCGGTGGTGATTGATTTACGCTCTATCGATGAATTCCAACGTGGTCATATTATTGGCAGCGTGAACTTGCTTCCAACTGAAATCAAAAATCACAATGTAGGCAAAATCGAACATCACAAAGAAAAACCGCTTATCATTGTGGATGTTAACGGTGTTTCCTCTGCTACGTCCGCAGAACTTTTAACCAAACAAGGCTTTGAAAAAGTCTATGTTTTAAAAGATGGTTTGGCTGCTTGGGCGGGTGCAAATTTACCATTAGTAAAAAAACATAAGTAAGGATCCTCTATGTCTGAACAAAATCAACAACCTGAAGTAGCCGCTGAAGAGCAACAAGAAGCCGTACTTCAAATTCAACGTATTTATGTAAAAGATGTTTCTTTTGAAGCGCCAAATCTTCCTCATATTTTCCACCAAGAATGGAAACCAAAACTTGGCTTTGATTTAAGCACTGAAGCGGTTCAAGTGGGTGAAGATTTATATGAAGTCACTTTAAACATCAACGTAGAAACCACCATGGAAGATTCCGGTGATGTGGCGTTTATTTGTGAAGTGAAACAAGCTGGCGTATTTACAATCAGCGGTTTAGAAGATGTTCAAATGGCGCACTGCTTAACATCTCAATGCCCAAATATGCTTTTCCCTTATGCACGTGAATTGATTTCTAACTTAGTAAATCGTGGTACATTCCCGGCATTAAACCTTTCTCCGGTAAACTTCGATGCGTTGTTCATTGATTACATGAACAAGCAGCAAGCTGCAGCTGAAGCGGAAGAAAATCAGGAAACCCAACATTAATTGTGATAAGGGCAGGCGATACCGTCTGCCCTTTTATTTTAAAGGTGATTGAAATGAACCCATCCCAATCTCCAATTACCATTCTTGGTTGCGGTTCTTATGGAACAGCACTCGCTATCTCATTTTCTCGCAATGGCTCTCCAACCTATCTTTGGGGACACAATCCTGATCATATTCATCAAATGCAACAGGAACGTCAAAATCGCCGTTTTCTGCCTGATATTGAATTTCCAGAAAGTTTGCATTTAGAATTAGATTTGAAAACAGCCCTTGAGCAATCGAAAGACATTTTAATTGTAGTACCAAGCCATGCTTTCGGTGAAATTCTGTTAAAAATTCGACCGCACTTAAAACCTGATCATCGTTTAATTTGGGCAACCAAAGGATTAGAGCGTAACACCGGCCGATTACTACAAGAAGTGGTAGAAGAAACCTTAGGTAAAGCAATTCCAATCGCTGTGCTTTCTGGTCCTACTTTTGCGAAAGAATTGGCTCAAGGTTTGCCTACGGCGATTACCCTTGCCTCTTGTAATGAAAAGTTTGCCTTAGAATTTCAAGCTCGCATTCATTGCAGTCAGCATTTCCGAGTGTATGTAAACCAAGATATGATTGGCGTTCAATTGGGGGGCGCTATTAAAAACGTGATAGCGATTGGTGCGGGTATTTCGGATGGTATGGGATTTGGTGCCAATGCGAGAACCGCATTGATTACCCGTGGGATTGCGGAAATTACTCGCTTAGGCGTATCCATGGGCGCCAATACGCAAACCTTTATGGGTATGTCTGGTTTAGGTGATTTAGTGCTCACTTGTACCGATAACCAATCCCGTAACCGTCGATTTGGTTTAATGCTTGGAAAAGGGGCTGATAGCCAACAAGCCATGGATGAAATTGGGCAAGTGGTGGAAGGTTTTTACAACACCAAAGAAACCTATTTATTAGCGCAACGACAAGGCGTGGAAATGCCAATCACAGAACAAATTTACCAAATGCTCTTTTGTGGTAAAAGTGCACAGGAAGTGGCACTGAGCTTATTGGGTCGTGAACGAAAAGGCGAATAAGGAGAAAAAATGACGTTAGAAGTATGGCAACACATTCGCCAAGAGGTAAAAGAATTAGCAGAATGCGAACCAATGCTCGCAAGCTTTTTCCATTCCACCATTTTAAATCATCAAAATCTTGGCAGTGCCTTGAGTTATTTGCTTGCGAATAAACTGGCTAACCCTATCATGCCCGCAATTTCGCTGCGTGAAATTATTGAAGAAGCCTATCAAGCCGAGCCCAATATCATTGATTGTGCTGCTTGTGATATTAAAGCTGTTCGCCTCCGCGATCCCGCTGTGGAATTGTGGTCCACACCATTGCTTTATTTAAAAGGTTTTCACGCCATTCAAAGCTATCGCATTACCCATTATTTGTGGCACCAAAATCGAAAAGCGCTTGCGCTTTATTTACAAAATCAAATTTCAGTGGCTTTCGATGTGGATATTCACCCTGCAGCCAAAATTGGGCACGGCATTATGTTTGACCATGCTACTGGTATTGTTGTAGGCGAGACCTCAGTGATTGAAAATGATGTGTCTATCTTGCAAGGTGTTACTCTCGGTGGTACAGGTAAAGAATCCGGCGATCGCCATCCAAAAGTACGAGAAGGCGTAATGATTGGGGCAGGCGCAAAAATTCTCGGCAATATCGAAGTAGGCAAATATGCCAAAATCGGCGCCAATTCTGTTGTACTTCAACCTGTGCCTGAATATGCCACTGCTGCAGGTGTGCCAGCTCGTATTGTCGGCAAAGACAAAGCAGCAAAACCGGCATTTGAGATGAACCAATATTTTATCGATGATGATATCAATTTGAATATTTAAGGAATCGATATGATTAACAAAGACACCCAACTTTGCATGTCCCTTTCTGGCAGACCAGGCAATTTTGGCACAACATTCCATAACTATCTGTATCAAAAATTAGGGCTTAATTTTATTTATAAAGCCTTTACCACCACAGATATTGAGAGTGCCGTCAAAGGCATTCGTGCACTTGGTATTCGAGGTTGTGCTGTTTCGATGCCATTTAAAGAAAGCTGTATGCCATTTTTAGATGAAATTTCCCCTTCTGCACAAGCCATTCAGTCTGTGAATACCATTGTGAATGATCAGGGTTTTCTTCGCGCTTACAACACCGACTATATTGCCATTGTTAAACTTATCAAAGAATATCAATTAGATAAAAAGAGTCGAGTGATTGTACGAGGCAGTGGTGGTATGGCAAAAGCCGTCGTTGCGGCCTTTAAAAACAGCGGATTTGAGCATCTGAAGATTTTTGCTCGAAATGAAAAAACAGGTAAAAATTTAGCCGCACTTTATGGCTATGAATATATCCCATCTTTAGGCAATCAATCGGCAGACATTTTAGTCAACGTTACACCAATAGGGATGAAAGGTGGAAAAGAAGAATTTGATCTCGCCTTTCCTGAAAATCTTATTCAACAAGCTCAAACCGCTTTTGATGTGGTAGCGATTCCTGCTGAAACACCGTTTATCCAATTTGCTCAACAGAAAGGTAAACAAACGATTTCTGGTGCAGAAGTGATTGTGCTACAAGCTGTCGAACAATTTGAGCTCTACACTGGGGTTCGACCTGATGAGCAATTAATCGCTGAAGCGGCTGCCTTTGCTCGAAAAAACAGTTAAAAAATAAACCGCACTTCTAAAAAGTGCGGTTCTTTTTATCTGAGTTTTACGCTAACAATTTTCTTGCGGCTTCCACTACGACTGATACCGCTTTGTCTTCCGTATCTTTCATGGTGGCTTCATTTGGAATTTCTTGTTGCGTACGGTTCACAATCACACCTGCTACCATGCCTGCTCGTAAGCCAAGAGCGTTACACATTGTGAATAACGTCGCGGATTCCATCTCATAGTTCATCACATTGAGATCTTGCCATTGTTTTAGCAAGCCTTGGTAATCACGATATACTTTACCGCTGTAAGTATCATAACGTTCTTGACCTGGATAGAACGTATCTGAAGACGCTGTAATTCCTACAAATGGCTCAATACCTTTTTCTTTAGCCGCATTGAAAAGCGCCGTGGTACATTCAAAATTTGCCACTGCTGGATATTCAATTGGGGCAAAATGACGGCTTGCACCATCAAGACGAACCGCAC
>NZ_CALJRX010000333.1 GCF_937976265.1 uncultured Haemophilus sp. | reverse complement strand
CCTTTCAAGTCTAAGCATGCTACATGCACAAGGTTTCCTAGCGAATGTATTCACTATCTTAGCGAAATATAAAATTTCAGTGGATACGATCACTACCTCTGAAGTAAGCATTGCATTAACCTTAGATAAAACTGGCTCAGCTTCATCTGGCGTAGAATTACTTTCTCCTGAATTATTAGAAGAATTAAGTCAATATTGCACCGTGAAAGTTGACACAGGTTTATCGCTTGTCGCATTAATTGGAAATGACTTACATCTCGCTTCTGGTGTAGCAAAACGTATTTTCGACACACTCGAAGGCTATAACATTCGCATGATTAGCTATGGCGCAAGCACGAATAACATTTGTATGCTAGCGCATAGTGACAAAGCGGATGACGTAGTACGTTCATTACATAAATCGTTGTTTGAATAATAAATTTAAGAAAAGTGCGGTTAAAAATAACCGCACTTTTTTACGTTTTAAATTTGAGATTAAGGCAAAAAAAGAGTAAAGTAATCGTTTGTCTGATTTATAAACTTACGCAAACTTAAGGCGGAAATTATGGGAAAAAGTGTTGTTGTTCTTGGCGCTCAGTGGGGCGATGAAGGGAAAGGCAAGATCGTTGATTTATTAACAGATCGCGTTAAATATGTGGTGCGTTACCAAGGTGGTCACAACGCAGGTCACACGTTAATTATTAATGGTGAAAAAACTGTATTACGCTTAATTCCATCTGGTATTTTACGTGATAACGTGACCTGTTTAATCGGTAACGGCGTGGTGCTTTCTCCTGCAGCATTAATGCAAGAAATGGGCGAATTAGAAAGCCGTGGCGTAAAAGTACGTGAACGTTTATTAATTTCAGAAGCTTGCCCTTTAATCCTACCTTATCACGTTGCAATGGATCACGCTCGTGAAGCCGCGTT
Source organism: uncultured Haemophilus sp. (assembly GCF_937976265.1). Lineage (GTDB taxonomy): Bacteria > Pseudomonadota > Gammaproteobacteria > Enterobacterales > Pasteurellaceae > Haemophilus_D. The sequence goes on along the minus strand of NZ_CALJRX010000333.1, from coordinate 22,699 downwards.
AGGCAAAAAAGCTATTGGTACAACCGGTCGTGGTATCGGCCCCGCTTATGAAGATAAAGTGGCTCGTCGTGGTTTACGCGTGGGCGATTTATTCAATCGCGAAGCCTTTGCTGAAAAATTAAAAAATATCCTTGAATACTATAATTTCCAATTGGTGAACTACTACAAAGTAGAACCTGTTGATTATCAAAAAACATTAGACGATGTGTTCGCGGTAGCTGATATTATTACTGGCATGGTGGCAGATATCACAACCATCTTAGATACTGCTCGCAAAAATGGCGACAACATTTTATTTGAAGGTGCCCAAGGTACCATGCTTGATATCGACCACGGAACATATCCATATGTAACCAGTTCTAACACCACGGCAGGTGGCGTAGCGACAGGTTCAGGTTTTGGCCCTCGTAACCTTGATTATGTGTTAGGTATCATCAAAGCATACTGTACACGTGTTGGTGGCGGTCCATTCACCACAGAATTATTCGATGAAACTGGTGCTGAAATTGCACGTAAAGGTAATGAATTTGGTGCTGTAACCGGTCGTCCTCGTCGTTGTGGTTGGTTTGATGCCGTGGCCATTCGCCGTGCAATTCAACTTAACTCGATTTCTGGCTTCTGTATGACCAAATTAGACGTATTAGATGGTTTCGATGAAGTGAAAATCTGTACAGCTTACAAAATGCCAAATGGCGAAATCGTTGAATATGCACCATTAGCCGCGAAAGATTGGGAAGGCGTGGAGCCAATTTACGAAACCTTACCAGGCTGGAAAGAAAACACCTTCGGTGTAACTGATGTAAATAAATTACCGCAAACTTGCCGTGATTACATCAAACGTATCGAAGAAGTAACTGGTGTGCCAGTGGCTATCCTTTCAACAGGTCCAGATCGTGTTCAAACAATGATTTTACGCGATCCATTTGCGGCCTAAAACAACATAAAAATAAACCGCACTTTGGCATAACCAAGTGCGGTTATTTTTTAAGGAGTTTTTGATGACTGAACAAGATATTGCTGACTACCTAAAAAATCACCCTGATTTTTTTATCCATCATCCTGAACTACTTCAACAGCTTACCATTCCGCATAGCCATGAAGAAGGGACGATTTCGTTAGTCGAAGCACAGCTTGCTCAGCAACGAGAACAAATCAAAACGCTTACTCAACTCCTCGAAAAATTTCATCAGCTTGCTCATCAAGAAGCCGATATTTTCTTTACTCTTTTGCCTTTGCAGAAAAAACTATTTCAAACAGAAGACTTTGTTGCCATCAATGAAAAGCTTGATGACTGGGCAAAAGGCTATGAGCTAGAAGGTGCTAAAATCTTACTTTTCACGGATAGTTGGCAAAAAAATAGCACTATTCCTGAACAACATTGGCTAGACCGAAAAGCCTTTGAACTTATTCGCCTAGAGCGTATGGGTTTACGCCAATTCTATTTAGGTGATCTCTCCAATAAAGAAAAAGCTCTTATGTTCCTTCCTGAAGAACTCCCTATCGGCTCTGTGGCGATTTGCCGTTTGGGTGGAACACCGCAAAAACCAACCGCACTTTTACTCTTCAAATCTCGAGACACTGACCGTTTCCACAACGACCAAGACACCACATTTCTTCGACATTTAGTCGATATTGTGGAATTGCATTTGGGAAGATGGCTTTAAACGTTATTAAGTGATCTCTGTCACAAATCTAAAAATTATTTAAATTTAGACTTTTATATTCAAATATTTAAGCGTATTTTGTAGGTTAGATGTTTTGGTATAAATGTCGATCGTAGTTTGATCTCATTTACTGATTTTATCCCTGTCTCAGTGAGGTTTCATTATGAATAAAAAAATGTCTTTAACATTGATTGCCATTGGACTAGGTATGTCACTTAGTAATATGGCTGCGGCACAAGAAAAATTAATTGTGTACACATCAATGAAAGAATCATTAATTGGTGCATTAAAAGCAAAATTTACTGAAAAACATCCAGATGTTGAAATGGATTATCAGTCTGCCGGCGCCGGAAAATTGATGGCTAAAATTGCAACGGAAAAAGAATCCGGGAAAATTATGGCCGATGTAATTTGGACAAGTGAAGTACCTGATTTCTTCCAGATGAAAAAAAACGGCATGCTTGAAGCTTATGTTTCTCCTGAAACGGCCAATATTGTTAACCCTATCCCTAACTTTGATGGTTCTTTTACCCCAATCCGCCTCGGTACACTAGCAATCGCCTACAATACCCGCTTCGTTAAAGATAACCCGCCTGCTGAATGGGCTGATATTTTAAAACCTGAATATAAAGGTGCATTTGGTATTGCAAACCCTGCATTATCGGGTACGTCATATATGAGTGTATCTTTATTAAAAGATAGATTTGGTTGGGAATTCTTTGAAAAATTAAAAGCAAATAAAGCTAAAGTAGGTAAAGGTGCAGGACAAGTTATCGACGATACCGCATCTGGTGATTTATTAGCCTCTCTCGCTGTTGACTATATTACCAACGATAAAATTAAAAAAGGCGCGCAATTAAAATTGGTTTATCCAAAAGAAATGCTCGTCATCCCTAGCCCTGCAGCAATCTTAAAAGGTACTGAACACCTTGCTGCTTCACAAAAATTTATTGACTTCTTACTTTCTGAAGATGGGCAAAAAATCATTGCAAATGAAGGAACATTACCAGTTAGAAAAGGTATTGAACTTGATGCTAAATTTGGTATGCCATCTCTAGAAGATGCCGTATCAAGAGCGATTCCTATTGACTATGAAAAATTAATGTCAGAAAAAGAAGAAACAATTAAACGTTTCACTCAAATTCTTCAAGGTCGTTAATCAGTAAGGAGTAGTGATTATGGCAACAATTACATTTGAAAATGTATCCAAAAAATTCGGTTCAAATGAAGTGTTAAAAAATCTGTCCTTAGTTGTACAAGATGGAGAATGTTTTACGCTTCTTGGTCCATCCGGCTGTGGGAAAACCGTCTTATTACGCCTGCTTGCAGGATTTGATGTGCCAGATAGTGGCCGTATTTTAATTGATGATGTGGTTGTTGCCGATCCCGCTACAAACACGGATATTCCGCCAGATCAACGCGGTCTAGGTGTGGTCTTCCAAGATTATGCTGTTTGGCCGCATATGACTGTCTTTGACAATATCGCCTACCCTCTTAAATTAAAGAATATTGAAAAACAAGCTCTCCATAAACAAGTGATGGAAGTGGTCGAATTAGTTAATTTAACTGGTTTAGAAGAACGTTTACCTTCTCAATTATCAGGAGGACAACAACAGCGCGTTGCTCTCGCAAGGGCATTAGTTGCTAAACCATCTTTAATGCTCTTGGACGAACCTCTCAATAATTTGGATGCTAATCTTCGAGAAGAAATGCGTTTTGAAATTAAAGAATTACAGAAAAAACTTGGTATTACTATTCTGTACGTAACACACGACCAAGAAATTGCCCTAGCTATATCAGATCGTTTGGCCATTATGAATGAGCATGGTGACATCCAACAAGTTGGAACACCATGGGACATTTATGAGCGTTCAGAAAATGAGATGGTGTTTAAATTTATGGGGCTCGCAAATTTCATTCCTGTGAGATACCAAAATAATCATCATTATATTGGAGAAGGTAGCCAAATTTTAAACTGGAAAAACTTGCCACCTAACTCAGGGAAATTAGGATGTCGACCTTCCGATATCATACTAAGCAAAGACAATGAAGGTTTACTAGGAAAAATATCAAGAGCCAGCTTTCTTGGCGCAGTAATGGATTATATGGTAGAGATTGATGGTGTAACACTACGAACAGAAATCCCAACTAATAAAGCATTACGTAATAATTTAATGTTCAATGAAGGTGAAAATTGCTTTATCAGTTTTCATGATTTGCTTTGGTTTGATTCTGCTAAAGAAATCTAGAGGGGTTTATTATGGCTACAACTATTCAAAATAATCATCCATTCAATATTGCTAACGTTATTCTAGCCTTATCTATCGGTATCTTAGTTATCGTTGTTGCGGTTCCTGTTTTACTTATTTTTCTCAATTCTTTTTGGGTTGATGGGCAATTTAATATCACCGATGTGGTGAATATTCTTAAGCAAGAAGAAACCTATGAAGCATTACTCAATTCACTTTTCATCGCATCTGGCGTAACTGTGATGAGTACGATTATTGGTACATTTTTTGCTTGGTTAGTGACTCGAACAGATCTACCTTATAAAGGTTTTATGAAAGTGATGTTCCTTGTACCTTTTATGCTTCCTTCTTTCATTGGAGCATTAGCTTGGAAAATGTTACTTTCACCACGTTCTGGTTACATTAACCAATTCTTCATGGATTTAGGATTTGATGGGCCTATTTTTAATATCTATAGCTACGCCGGTATTATGGCTGTAGAAACGATGTATCTTTTCCCATTCGTCTTTATCCAAGTCTGTGGTGCATTAGAGCGCATGGATCCTACGTTAGAAGAATCGGCTAGAATCTCAGGTGCAAGCCTCTTTACCATTACACGTAAAATTACCATTCCACTCGTCATGCCAAGTATCCTTTCTGGTGCATTACTCATTATGCTCTATTCTATGGCTCACTTTGGTACAGTTGCCGTACTAGGCGTAGAAAATGGTATTTTCAACATTCCAACTCTTATTTATGAACGTATTCACCAAAGTGCGGGTAGTTTTGAAGCCATTCGTACCGGTACTGTGCTTGCAACTGTTTTAGTATTCACTGCGGCACTGATTATTTGGTTACAAAACAAAATCTTAAATAAAGGTCGATTCCAAATTATTGCAGGTAAAAGCTTTAGACCTATTGAAGTAAAACTTCGTGGTTTGAGAAAACCGTTGCTTGTTATTTGCTTACTCTACATCGCCTTTACAATCGTATTGCCTACAGTCACAATTTTCCTTGTTGGTGGATTAAAAACCTATGGATTACCAATTACATGGGAAAATCTCACCTTAGATAACTATAAATTCATCTTATTTGAATGGCAGTTAACAAAAGATGCTATTCGCAATAGTGTGACTCTCGGTCTTGCTGCAGCACTGATTACCATGTTTGCAGGTGTAATGATTTCTTATGTTATCGTTAAAATGCGTGTTCGCGGAAAAGGCATTCTTGAGTTCTTAGGTATGTTGCCATTCTCCGTACCTGGCTCTGTAATTGCTCTTGGGGTGATCCTTGCCTGGAGTGGTAAATTTGGCATCAATCTCTACAACACAGTTTGGATTATTTTAATTGCTTACATTGCGCGTTATATGGCTTTCTCACTTAAAGCTAACTCTGCAGCACTTGAGCAAGTACATGATTCATTAGTTGAAGCTTCTCGAGCATGTGGAGCAAGTATGTGGCAATCCTTAAAAGATATTGTTATCCCACTCGTAAGACCAGGGATGATTGCTGCTTTCTTCCTGATTTTCCTTCCTGCTCTACGTGAATTGACCGTTTCTGTTATGTTATATGGTCCTTCTACACGAACCATCGGGGTAGCAATTTATACCCTAAATGAAGACGGTGAAACCGTTTATTCTGCGGCATTAGCGGGTATTGCCCTAATCATCATTGTGTTAGGTCAAACCGTTATTAAACGTTATGCTGAAAAGAAAACTCAAAAATAGAAGGTTAGGAGTAAAAGATGAGCTATATTCAATTAAATCATGTCATGAAAAAATTTGGTGATGTTATTGCCATTGAAGATCTTAACCTTTCTATCGAAAAAGGCGAATGTTTCTCTATGCTAGGACCATCAGGTTGTGGAAAAACAACTACCCTACGAATGATTGCAGGCTTTGAAGACTTAGATGGAGGGGAAATTAAAGTCGGTGATAAATTACTGTCATCGAAGAAAAACAATTTCTATCTTCCACCAGAGAAACGCAATTTCGGTATGGTATTCCAGGCCTTTGCGGTATGGCCACATATGACGGTATATGATAACGTTGCCTTTCCGTTAAAACTCAAAAATATTTCAGCCCAAGAAATTGAAAAACGAACAACTGATGCCTTAAGACACACTAATTTACTTAGTGTTGCCAAGAAAAGCCCTGACGATTTATCTGGTGGCGGAAAACAACGTGTGGCACTTGCTAGAGCATTAGCAATTAACCCTGATGTTATGTTACTAGACGAACCATTATCAAGCTTAGATCCCCATCTTCGCGAAGAAATGCGTTTTGAAATTAAGGCATTACAGAAAAAATTTGGGTTCTCAATTATTTATGTGACTCATGACCAATCTGAAGCGATGGCACTTTCAGATCGTATTATGGTCATGAAGAAAGGGGCGGTACAACAAATTGATACCCCATTAAATATTTATAACAACCCAGCTAACAAGTTTGTCTTCAATTTTATCGGGTTATCAAATCAATTAAATGTAAACCTGTCATCACAAGGTATTCATATTGATAAAGTTGATGGTATTTTTAATCTTCCAGAAATGCCAAATAATGACTTACTTTCACAAGGTAAAGCCATATTAGCAAGCCGTCCATCTGACATTGAATTTGTTCAACAAGGTGGAATCCCTGGTGTCGTAAAACGTCGCTCTTATCTTGGTGAAGTGACAGACTATAACATCCAAGTTGGAGATCAAGATATTCGTGTTCAAATTGGACGACGAGATTCTGGCCCGAAAGAAGGGGAAACATGTCAGATAGCCTTTGAACATTTGCATTGGTACCCTGCTGAATAACATATCCTAAGTGCGGTTAAATTGAACCGCACTTTTATTTTTTATGATAATTAAACAAGCTGTTCTCATTATCAACTAATCTTTGATCTTGCTCACAATTTCAAAAAAATAAACTTTCTTTATTTTTCAACTCTTTCTACAATACCTTTGTTTTTATTATTAAAAACACACAATTCAATTTAACTTCAGATATCACAAGGGTCTAATTATGAAAATTTTAACTTGGCCTGTGGTTGCAGGTGCTGCACTTGGTATCGTTGCGCCACTTCTCACTTATAATGGCAATCCTGGTAATATGGGATTTTGTGCGGCTTGTTTCTTACGCGATACAGCAGGTTCGCTTGGATTACATCACGCTGCCCCATTACAATACCTTCGCCCAGAACTCATTGGATTAGTTTTAGGAGCACTCGCCAGTGCATTCTTATCTAAGGAATTTAAACCTCGTGGTGGCTCTGCCCCACTCGCTCGTATTAGCTTAGGCTTTTTTGCGATGCTTGGTGCGCTCATTTTCTTAGGTTGTCCATGGCGTGCTTATTTACGATTAGGTGGAGGTGATCTCACTGCAATTGCAGGTATTGTAGGATTATTTGCCGGTGTATTAGGCGGCATTTTCTTCGCTAATCGAGGATTCTCATTAGGTAAATCTAAGGAACAAAGTCAATCTTCAGGCTTAATCGGTCCAATCTTTGCCGTAATTTTGCTTGTTTTAGCCTTAACCCAATTTAAATTTGGTGAAAATCTAGCGATTTACACTTCTGAAAAAGGCCCAGGTGCACAACATGCGGCTATTTGGATGTCACTTGCTGGCGGATTACTTCTCGGTGTGCTGATGCAAAAATCGCGTTTTTGCACAATTGGAGCATTCCGAAACTTTGTCCTCTTCCGTGATGCGCATTTATTAAATGGCGTGATTGCATTGATTGTCTTTGCGGCAATAACCAATGCCTTATTAGGTCAATTCCATTTAGGCTTTGAAAAACAACCTATCGCACATAATGACTATCTCTACAATTTCCTTTCTATGGCGCTTTGCGGTCTTTGCTTTGCATTAGGCGGTGGTTGCCCTGGTAAGCAATTAGTTAATATTGGTGAAGGGAACAATGACTCTGCGTTATTTGTGCTCGGTATGCTACTTGGCGCAGCAGCGGCACATAACTTTGGTTTCGCAGCCGCTCCTACTGGCGTTCCAATCTTTACGCCTTATGTTTTAATTGCCGGCTTTGTGGTTTGCTTGTATATCGCATTAACCAATAAATCTGAAGCTTAACATCCATTCAGAATAAACAAAAAGGAAGTCAATCATGACTTCCTTTTTTCGTTTTCAAAATTGCGGTTATTTTTAGCCGCACTTTCTACATCATTAGAGAATATTCTTCTCGCCTCGGGAAAGACTAATTAAGCCTGAACGAACAATCTCAAGTAATGTACTTTCTTCTTTCACAGCCTCAACAAAAGCATCTAATTTGTCTTTTGTACCCGTTAATTGAATGGTGTAGGATTTTGTTGTTACATCCACAATCTGACCACGGAAGATGTCGGCTAAACGTTTTAACTCATCACGTGATGAACCCGTTGCACGTACTTTCACTAACAACACTTCACGCTCAACGTGTTCATGTTCACTCAAGTTAATAACTTTAAACACATCCACTAACTTGTGAAGTTGCTTTTCGATTTGTTCGAGCACTTGCTCATCACCCACTGCTTCAATCGTCATACGAGAAAGCGTTGGATCATCGGTTGGTGCCACAGTTAAGCTTTCAATGTTAAATGCACGCTGGGAAAATAAGCCGACCACTCGAGATAATGCACCGGATTCATTTTCTAATAAAACAGATAAAATTCTACGCATTATTCGTTCTCCTCTTGTGGTTTGCTTAAAATCATCTCATTCATCGCCCCGCCGCGAACTTGCATTGGGTAAACGTGTTCGGTTTCATCAACGTTAATATCAACAAAGACCAATTTATTTTTAATGCTGAAGGCTTCTTGTAATTTGCTTTCTAATTCATCTGGTGTCGAAATTTGAATCCCCACATGACCATAAGATTCGGCTAACTTCACGAAATCCGGTAAAGAATTCATATAAGTTTGAGAATGGCGGCCAGAGTAAATCAAATCTTGCCATTGTTTCACCATGCCTAAAAAGTGGTTGTTCAAACAAATCACCACAACTGGAATGCCATATTGTGTCGCTGTTGAAAGCTCTTGGATATTCATTTGAATACTGCCATCACCCGTTACACAAACTACGGTTGCGTCAGGATGTGCAAGTTTCACCCCTAATGCCGCAGGTAAACCAAAGCCCATCGTACCTGCACCACCTGAATTGATCCAACGACGCGGTAAATCAAACGGATAATGTAATGCAGCAAACATTTGGTGTTGTCCTACATCCGATGCCACATAAGCTTGGCCTTTTGTAATGCGATACACGGCTTCCATTACTTGCTGTGGTTTGATGACGCCTGAAGTGCGGTCGAAATCCAAGCATTTTTTCGCTTTCCATTCATCGATTTGTTTCCACCAATCTTCTAATTGGTTTTGAGGACGTGAACCGATTTCTTCGCCTAATAAGCTTAAGAACTCATCCAATACATTTTTCGCGTTACCTACAATTGGAATCGCCGCAGGGACGTTTTTAGAAATAGAGGTTGGGTCAATATCAATCTGAATCACTTTTGCATTCGGACAATATTTATCTAAGTTGTTAGTAGTACGGTCATCAAAACGAACGCCAACACCAAGAATTAAATCACTTTCGTGCATCGCTGTATTGGCTTCATAAGTCCCGTGCATCCCAAGCATGCCTAGAAATTGTTTGTCCGTACTTGGGTACACGCCTAAACCCATTAACGATGAGGTAACCGGTAAATTTAAACGTTGTGCGAACTGTGTTAATTCTCCGTGACAGCCTGCCGCAATTGCACCACCACCCACGAATAAAACCGGTTTTTTAGCCACTAATAATGCTTTTAATGCTTTCTTAATTTGACCTTTGTGACCATTTACCGTTGGATTATAAGAACGAAGCTCAACAGATTTTGGATATTCGTAAGGATATTTTAAAGTTGGATTTACAGTATCTTTTGGAATATCTACGACAACGGGACCTGGACGGCCTGTTGAAGCAATATAAAAGGCTTTTTTCAAGATACCTGGAATGTCTTCTGCTTTTTTAACGATAAAGCTGTGTTTAACCACTGGGCGAGAAATCCCCACCATATCACATTCTTGGAACGCATCACGACCGATTAAGCTACTCATGACCTGACCTGAAATGATCACCATTGGCACTGAATCAGTATAAGCGGTCAAAATACCCGTAATCGCATTGGTCGCACCAGGACCAGATGTCACTAACACACAACCCACTTTACCTGTCGCACGCGCATAACCATCTGCCATATGTACCGCAGCTTGCTCATGACGAACTAAAATATGCTCAATCCCACCAAGAGTATGGATTGCATCATAAATATCCAATACGGCACCGCCCGGATAACCAAATAAATACTCAACGCCTTCGTCACGCAAAGACTGAACCACCATTTCCGCACCGGATAATTTCTTCATATTTTACTCCTAAAACTGACCGCACTTTTATTTGTTACGATTCATTGTCAAAACAATGAAAACATCATACCGAAAGAAAACAGCTTGTCCAGCATGAGAAAAGCCTAAAAAAACGAATTAAAAAGCATTAAACACTAACAAAATGCAAATATTAAGATTTTAATAAAGATAATTAATGTAAAAGATAGGAAATCGTAGTTTTATATGGGATTTTATAAAAATAAAAATTTTTTATGCTTTTATTCAAAATTTTGAGGTAGATCACATTTTAAGTGTTGATTTCTCTGCTGAGTAAGGAGAAAGGGAGAGATTATAAGAAAAAACCGCACTTGGAAGATCCAAAGTGCGGTTAGATTTTAAAACGTTTTAATTAGCCGTTATAGCGTCTGAACACTAAAGTTGCGTTTGTACCACCGAAACCAAAGCTGTTTGACATTACAGTTTGTAAGCCTGCATTTTCTTTTGTTTCAGTCACGATATTGCAGCCTTCTGCCGCTTCGTCTAATGTTTCGATATTAATGCTTGGTGCAATGAAGTCATTGTGTAACATTAATAAGGTATAGATTGCTTCGTGTGCACCTGCTGCACCTAAAGAGTGACCGGTCATTGATTTGGTTGAAGAAATCGCAGGGATTTTGTCACCAAATACATTTTTGATTGCACCTAATTCTTTCACGTCACCAACCGGTGTAGATGTGCCGTGTACGTTGATGTAATCAATTGGAGTATCTACCGTTGCCATTGCTTGTTTCATACAACGCTCTGCACCTTCACCACTTGGCGCTACCATGTCGTAACCATCAGAGGTTGCACCGTAGCCCACGATTTCTGCGTAGATTTTTGCACCACGTGCTAATGCGTGTTCTAATTCTTCAACCACTACAACAGCACCACCACCAGCGATAACGAAACCATCACGGTTTGCATCGTAAGCACGAGAAGCTTTTTCTGGGGTATCATTGTATTTCGTTGAAACCGCACCCATTGCATCGAATTCTGTTGCACATTCCCAAGATAATTCTTCCGCACCACCCGCGAAAACCACATCTTGTTTACCTAATTGGATTAATTCAACTGCGTGACCGATACAGTGTGCAGACGTTGCACAAGCAGAGCTGATTGAGTAGCTCACACCACGGATTTTGTAAGGGGTTGCTAAACAAGCTGATACGCTTGAAGCCATGGTTTTAGTTACTGCGTAAGGCCCAATCGCTTTCACACCGCGTGGACCACGCACTGCATCACAAGCCACTAATTGGTTATGTGCCGAACCTGTACCTGCACCGATTACAAGACCTGTACGGTCATTTGAAACTTGATCTTCTGTTAAACCTGAATCTTCAATCGCTTCACGCATAGAAAGGTATGCATAAGCTGCCGCATCACCCATAAAACGATACACTTTACGATCGATATGCTCGCTTGGATCAAGTTTGATTGTGCCGGCAACATGGCTACGCATTTTCATTTCAATAAACTCAGGCATGACTTCAATACCAGATTTACCTGCTTTTAATGAAGCCAAAACTTCTTCTTTGTTGTTACCGATACTTGAAATAATACCAAAACCAGTAATTACAGCTCTTTTCATTCTTTATTCCTTATGAGTTAGGGGAAATTTAATTCAACTTACAGTTGTTAGCTGAACGCAATTTACTATGAAATGAAAATATTGCAAGCAATAATTCATTTGTTCGACCAGTTAAGTTTTAACCATCTAAAAATTTCCGTGCTATTATAAAAGAATTTGATAAGGCAAAAAAGGGCTAACACATGTTCACCATTCAGCACGCAAAAATTCATTTTAACCAAGAGAATACGCCTGTTTCGGATAAATTCGATGACGTGTATTTTTCTAATCAAGATGGTTTAGCGGAAACCCATTATGTGTTTTTAGAAGGTAATCAGTTGTGGAAACGTTGGATTAATTATCAAGAGGCCCACTTTGTTATTGCTGAAACGGGATTTGGCACAGGATTAAATTTCTTTGCGGTGACTACGCTATTCCGTGAATTTCGTCAAAAACACCCTGATTCGCCTTTAAAACGCCTTTATTTTATCTCTTTTGAAAAATACCCTTTGCCACTTGATGCATTACAACAAGCCCATTTAGCCTATCCGCAATTTTCTGCTCTTGCTCAACATTTACAACAGCATTGGCTTAATCCCATTCAAGGTTGCTATCGTTTTCATTTTGATGAAACCACGTTAGATCTTTGGTTTGGCGATGTGGCTGAAAATCTGCCGCAACTGGGCGATTATATGAATGGTAAAATTGATGCGTGGTTTTTAGATGGTTTTGCGCCGAGTAAAAACCCCGACATGTGGAATGAGCCGCTTTATCAGCAAATGTTTCGTTTTACCAAGCCACAAGGCACCTTTGCGACCTTTACTGCGGCAAGTGCGGTTAGAAAAGGCTTAGAAAATGCAGGCTTTAATATTAAGAAACGCAAAGGCTTTGGTAAAAAACGGGAATGTCTTTCTGGTCAAAAAACGCAGGAAAAACCAACCGCACTTTCTACGCCCTGGTTTCATAGTCAGCCAGCCAATCTCAAAGAACAAGATATTGCCATTATTGGTGGCGGGATAGCCTCGCTTTGTACAGCCATTTCATTGGTTAAACGTGGGGCTAAAATCACAATTTATTGCGAAGATGAACAAACTGCCCTGAATGCATCCGGCAATAAACAAGGGGCTTTTTATCCGCAACTGAGCGATGATAACGAGCGTAATATTCGTTTTTATATTCATGCCTTTGCCTATGGTCATCAATTCCTACAATGGGCAATTCAACAACAAATCGAATTTGAACATGAGTTCTGTGGTGTCGCACTTTGTGCTTACAATGAGAAAGCTGAAAGTAAATTAAATAAAATCGCTGCGCTGAATTTGCCTTCTGATTTATATCAGTCATTAAGCCAAACTGAATTAAGCGAAAAAGTGGGTTTGCCGTTACCTTTTGGTGGCGGTTTTATTCCTCAAGGCGCTTGGCTAGCCCCTCGTCAGTTAGTTCAACATGCTTTTGCCTTTTTAGAAAAACAAGGTGTCCAGATTAAAACATCACAAAAAGTAACCGCACTTTCTCAAACAGAACATGGTTGGCAAATCAAAACGACTGAAAATGAAACTTTCTGCCATGAAGTGATTGTTTTAGCAAACGGGCATAAACTCACTGAGTTTGAGCAAACACAAAAACTCCCACTCTATTCTGTTCGCGGGCAAGTGAGCCAAATTCCAACATCGGAAAACTTACTTAAACTCAAAACTGTGTTGTGCTATGACGGCTATCTTACGCCGGTCGATCAAGCGAAAACCAGTCATTGTATTGGTGCAAGTCATGTCCGTGATAATGCGACTCGTGAATTTAGCCTAACCGAACAACAAGAAAACCAACAAAAAATTCAGCAAAATATTCCTGAAGAGTGGACAAAAGAAGTGGATACATCGGGTAATCTTGCTCGAATCGGTGTGCGTTGTTCGGTACGTGATCTTACGCCAATGATGGGCGCTGTTCCTCATTTTTCTGCTCAGCAAACACAATATCAGAATTTGTTTAATTTGCGACGCCGTAAACAGCCAATAGAACAGGCTTCAAACTACCCTAATCTCTATTTAATCGGCGCATTAGGCTCACGAGGATTAACCTCTGCGCCGTTTTTAGGTGAGACACTGGCTTCCTTAATTTATGGCGAGCCCTTACCGATGAGCGAAGATTTGATTCATAACTTAATGCCAAACCGCAGTTGGGTCAGACGCTGGTTGAAAGGGGCGGAGGTGAAATAAAAAAAGTGCGGTTAAAACCAACCGCACTTTTTTAATACAAGCTTAAACGTTGTAATCGCTGTCTGGCGATTTCTTTGATTTCATCCTTTTTCGCCGTATTCATAATTTCCAAATAAAGTAATTTGGCCAAACCAATATTGATTTGCGTACCAATTCCTTCTTCATATAAATGCGCCAATCGGAATTTACCCTCATTGCTGCCCGCATTCGCGGCTTTTTGGAACCATTCAAAGGCTTTGGTAAATTCTTTCTGATTGGTATAAATTTCCCCTAATGTAAGCATGGCATCAGGATCTTTTGTCGCACTGGTTTCAAATAATTTAATCGCTTGAGCGGTATCTTGTTTTACATAGTTGTTGCCGTTGAAATACATGACCGCCAAATTATTGATAGCTTTAATACTGCCTCGCTCAGCGGCTTCGCTAAACCACCAATAAGCCAACTCTTTATTTTCATCCACTCCACGGCCTAAATTATAAAGCATCCCTAAATTGCTTTGTGCTTGTAAATTACCTTCCAAAGCTAAAGGATACATAATTTCAAAAACGGCTTTCCAATCTTGTTTCTCAGCCAGTTTTTGCGCCAGATCCATTTTTTGCTGATCCGTCATTTGCGCTTTATCGACCAAATCAATGGTTTTCATCGCAAATGCTGAACTGCTTAAGGTAAGCGTGGTGAGGAGTAAAAGTTTGGCTAATGTCTTCATCTTATAATGTCGCTATCAATAAAATAATCAAAAAAATGGCGGATGTTCCGAATTCTATTAGACCGACTTGCTTAACCGAAAGTTTCTTGGTTGGTAAATAAATGGCACGAATTAACGCCGGCACAAAAGCAAGTGATAAGACATATTGTTGGGTAAACAAGCAACCAAGCACGCAAAGCACATGGAAAATAATAGAGGCTTTGAGATAAAGCGGATTTTTACGTTCACGCATCATTGATTTGACGTAAAGCGTCGTGCCAATAAAGAATAAGCTTGGATACAACGCTACCCACCAAATTTTTTCGTCAAAAGTGCGGTCAGAAAAATAATAGGATCCCATACCTGCAAGGGCAAAAATCGCAATACCTGCTAAATCATTGAGAAGATTACGTTCATCTTTTTTCTTGGTGTAATAGATACTCACCAACACAAAAGGAAACATGGCGGCAATAAAGAAAAGAATTTGCCAGTTATAAAAAATGGCAGGAAGCGCAAATAAAAAAGCGGCGACACCATAGATGATTGTCCACTTTTTATATTCCGCCATATTTTTGCCTTTAAAGAGACTAAGCATTGGGTAACTCAGCAAATACATGGTGAACCAAGCTAAAAGCAAAAAGAAATGCGCCCAAACAGGTGAGGCTAATAACATACCATAAACAAAAGGCAATAATGCCATGACAATGGCGCCATATTGATTCGAAATCAGGAGTTTCATAGTTTTCTTTAGTTGATAAAAATTCTCAATTATTTTATCTCACAATTTCTTGATTTACAAAGTCTAAAACCACCTTTAGAATGGAATTATCTTCATCAAAAAGGAGCCATTATGTCGATTCAACGCATTCAACCAAGCAAACGCTTTTCTGAAGTGGTCATTCATAACAATACTGCCTATTTTGCCGGCCAAGTACCGGAAAAAACCGTTAAGCAAAATGCTTACGAGCAAACCAAAGAAGTCCTTTCACTGATCGATAAATTATTGGCTGAAATTGGTTCTGAAAAAAGTAAAATTCTTACCACACAAATCTTCCTGGCGGATATGGCAGATTATGCTCAACTCAACCAAGCATGGGATGAATGGGTCGATAGTCAAAATCCACCAAGCCGAGCAACCGTGGAAGCTAAACTTGCAGATCCTGATTGGAAAGTTGAGATCGTTATTATTGCAGCCGTGTAAGCACGGCTTTTTCAAAATGTGATCAACCGCAAAGAAACTTTTTTGTTTTTCCTTTACACTAAACACTAAATTCAAAAGAAGGAGTAATGTATGCAATCATGGACACCAGAAATGTGGCAAGCCGCTGTGATTGGGCTTGTGGTTGGCGTAATCTTAGGCTATTTATTATTACGTTTAACGAAAGGTTCTGTTAAAAAACAAGTTCAGACAGAAGCTGAACTGAAAGAAGTGAAAACACAGTTAAGCGATCAACAAGCACAACTTGAAAAACATTTTGCTGAAAGTGCCGAATTATTTAAAACCTTAATTGGTGATTATCAAAAACTCTATCGTCACTATGCGGTTTCATCTGAAACCTTGCTTGGTAATAAACCCGCTAACAAAGGTTTATTTACTCAACAGCTAGTGACTGCCTCATCAGAAAGTAAATCTGAAGAGCCGCCTCGTGATTATTCCGAAGGTTCATCTGGCTTATTAAAAACAGATAAAGAAAACCAATAATAATTAACGGTTGAACAGTAAAAAATCAGGGATTAAATGCTTAATCCCTGATTTTTTTATTAATGATTACTCAATACTTGAGCCGGTTGTAACTTCGCGGCTCGACTGGCTGGATAAAGACTGGCGAGCAAACTCAATACCAATGCCGCCACGAGAACTAATACAACATCGAACCAATGTAATTCACTTGGTAAGAAATCAACGAAATAGATGCCATCTGATAACAATTTTTTACCGAGTAATGTCTCGATGCCTTGAATAATCGGCGTGAGATTCAGTGCGAGTACGACACCTAACACAATACCAATCAAACACCCTTTCATTCCTGCAAGCAAGCCATACCAAATAAAGATCTGCTTAATAAAGCCATTATTTGCCCCCAGGGTTCGCATAATCGCAATATCACCTTGCTTATCTTTTACCGCCATAATTAAGGTTGAAACGATATTAAAACACGCCACCCCAATTACAAGCACCATCGCGATATACATCACGGTACGGATAAGTTGAATATCACGATACATATAGCCAAATTTTGCTACCCAGTTTTGAATATAAAGCAGTTGCGGATAATCATTCAGCATCGAATAATCCATTTCTTGTACTTTAAATGGATCATCCACTTTTAATTCAACACCGGTAATTTGATCTTCACGATATCCCATTAACTCTTGTGCTTGAGGCAATGCCAGTAAGGCATAACTGTGGTCTAACTGACCATCTAAACGTAAAATAGCGGTCACTTGAACACGCTCACGATTAGGCTGAGCCATTTGATCTTCACCATTCGGTTGAGAAATCAATAACGACACCCAATCGCCTGCTTTAACATCTAACTCTTTGGCAATACCAGAGCCCAGCACCAATCCACCTTCTTCTGCGAATTTCTGCCAGCCATCACCTTCCACAAACTTACCAAGAGAACTCACTTGATCTTCAGCTTGTTTATCGACCCCTTTCACTTGTACAACTTTAAGTTTATTGCCATTTTCGACTAAGGCAGTAAAACTCACAAAAGGTGAAAGTGCGGTAATTTTTTTGTTTGTTTTTAGACGTTCCGCAAGGTTCTGCCAATGGTTTAATGTGCTCTCATTGCCCTGTGGATTTACTGTGATTTCCGCATGTGGTACGACTGCCAAAATACGTGAATTCAATTCACGCTCAAAGCCATTCATGGCACTTAATCCCACAATCAACACTGCCACACCAAGGGCGATACCGATAGCAGAGAATTTTGAAATTAACGCCACCAACGGATTCTTTTGCTTACCTCGTTGATAACGCCAACTAATGAAAAAAGGCGTATTCATTATGCACCTTCCTTCAAAATGCCGTCTTGCATGGTTAAGCAACGAGACAGTTTTTGCGCTAATGACATATCATGAGTAACTAATAAAAACGCAATGTTTTGTTCCGTATTTAAGGTTTGAATCAACTCAAAAATACTTTCTGTGGTTTTATGATCCAAGTTCCCGGTTGGTTCATCGGCTAAGACGAGAGCAGGATTATTCACCAATGCACGGGCAATCGCCACTCGTTGACGTTCACCGCCCGAAAGTGCAGATGGGCGATGAGTAATGCGATGACTTAAGCCTACTGCGCCTAATATTTTTTCAGCACGATCTTTTGCTTCTGTTTTATTCTGACGACCAATTAACATCGGCATCATCACATTTTCCAATGCGGTAAAATCCGCCATTAAATGGTGAAATTGATACACAAAACCTAGATTTTGGTTACGTAATTTAGCCAATTCACTTTCAGACGCTTTTTGCAAAGATTGTCCTTTAATAAAGACTTCCCCACTACTTGGCTGATCTAAACCGCCCAAGGTGTGTAATAAAGTACTTTTCCCCGAACCTGAACTCCCCACAATCGCCACTAATTCTTGTGGTTTCATAGCAAAGCTTACGCCTTTTAATACTTGGGTTTGGTTCTCGCCCTCTTGGTAAAATTTATTAATATTTTGGCATTCTAATAAGTAGTTACTCATATTTTACTCATAACGTAATGCTTCCGCCGGCTCAGTTTTTGCCGCACGATAAGCTGGATAAATGGTTGATAATAAAGATAACAATAAAGAAAAGGCAATCACAATAATGACTTGCACAGGCTCAATGGATGTTGGCAAGAAAACACCGTTCGGATTGACCGCACTTAAAATTGCCCCAAGGTTTAAGGTGATTAATACGCCCAGTACAGCACCAATCAATGTGCCCACTAGCCCCACCAATAAACCTTGATAAATAAAGATCGAACGCACTTGTGATTTAGTCACACCTTGCGTTTGCAAAATGGCGATTTCCCCTTGTTTATCCACCACCATTAAACTTAATGAGGTCACAATATTGGAAATCGCAACAACGATAATTAAACTAATCAACAAGCCCATCATATTTTTTTCCATACGAACCGCTTGGAAAAACTCTCCTTTTTGGACACGCCAATCGCTGATATGACTCTCTTTAAAATAGGTTGGTAATTCTGTGATTTGGAAAGGATCATCCAGGAATAAACGATAGCCTTGAGCCTCACCTGGTTGAATACGCATTAGGCGACCAATATCGGCTAAATTAGCAAAAACCTCGTAACCTGAGACTTCACCATAATCATAGTAAATCTCGCTCACCGTAAATAAACGCTGCATTGGCACGCGGCCAAATGGGGTGTATTGGCTGTTTTCCGTAATCATTAAGCGAACTTTATCGCCCACCGCCAAACCTAACTTTTGAGCCAGATTATCGCCAATAATCAACTTAAACTCACCTTGCGGTAAAAGTTGATTAAATTGACTCGGTTCGAAACCTTCCAGTAAAGGATCATCTGAAAAAGACTGAATACCAATCACTTGTCCCGCACTTACGCCTTTTGCCGTTTGAAACACAACATTTGTGGTATTAATCGGCACGGCTTTTTGCACAAAGTGCGGTGTATTTTCAAGCGGTTTTTCTGCCGAAATAGGCGCTTCTTGGCTAATAATCGCGTGTGGAATGCTCGAAAGCACCTGTTGTTTTTGATAGCCTTCTAATCCATTCATGACAGAAAGCACAATAATCAATGCCATCACACCCAGTACGATGCCAAAGCTTGCTAAATTAGCAACAAGTCGCCCAAAACGATCGGCGCTTTTTGCACGCCAATATCGCAGGGCGACGTATAAAGAAATAGGTAAATTCATTATTTTTGATTTAATTGTTGAACGAAATCTTCGATATTTTGCGTCACTTTTTTCGTTAGCGTGGTTACCGCACTATCACTCGCCCAAGCAATATGAGGTGTGATAATTAAATTCGGCATCGTTTTTGCTAATTCAATCAGTGGATTATTTTTCTCTGGTGGTTCTTTCACTAACACATCTAATGCGGCGCCACCTAATTGTCCTGATTTTAATGCGTCACAAACTGCTTGCTCGTCAATCAATGGTCCACGACCAGTATTGATTAAATACGCCCCTTTCT
This sequence comes from uncultured Haemophilus sp., assembly GCF_937976265.1. Lineage (GTDB taxonomy): Bacteria > Pseudomonadota > Gammaproteobacteria > Enterobacterales > Pasteurellaceae > Haemophilus_D. The sequence goes on along the minus strand of NZ_CALJRX010000333.1, from coordinate 2,797 downwards.
TACAAAGTGACAAGGTTTCTTGATTGATTAAATTTTTAGTTGTTTCAGTCAATGCACAATGCAATGTCAGAATATCGGCCTGTTTTAGCACCTCTTCAAAAGGCGTGTAACCTTCACGACAAGTTGTCGCATTTCGATGTTCAGCATAAAGGACTTTCATGCCTAAAAGTTCGGCTAAACGCCCGACTTCTGTACCTAAACAGCCTTTTCCAAATACACCTAATGTTGAACCTTTAACATCTGTAATGGGATAATCAAAATAACAGAACTGTTTACTCTCCGTCCATTTGCCGGTGATTTGATCGCGCTGCCAACCAGCCAAGCTGTGTTTTAACGCAAAAATCATCCCCAACACATGCTCAGGTACGGTCGTGGCAGAATAACCCGTCACATTTTTAACCGTCACACCCAATTCTTTTGCCGCGTCTAAATCTACATTATTGGTGCCTGTTGCGGTGATAGCAATCAATTTTAATTTAGGTAGTTGTTGCAACACCTCACGGCTTAAAATCACTTTGCTGGTGATAATAATATCCGCGTCTTTTGCTCGCTCAATGGTTTGTTCCGCAGAAGTATATTCATACTCTACCCAATTATGAGGAAAACTTGGACGAGGAATAGGAATATGTTTCGGAATTGCCGTGCTGTCTAAAAATACGATATTCATTGTTATCTCCTTTTACAGAACAAAAGTACGGTCAAAAACAACGCTGTTTTCAACCGCACTTCTCTATTAGATAGATGTATCTAATTCAGGGAAAGACTTCACTAAATCATCAATGGCTTTCATCTGTGAGACAAAACCTTCTAATGCCGAAAGTGGCAATGCAGAAGGACCATCACATTTTGCTTGATTTGGATTTGGGTGCGCTTCTAAGAATAAGCCTGCAATGCCAATAGCTAATCCAGAACGGGCTAATTCGGTCACTTGTTCACGACGACCGCCTGAAGCAGCACCAAACGGATCACGACATTGTAATGAATGAGTCACGTCAAAAATAACTGGACTACCTTTCGACACTTTTTTCATTACGCCAAAACCTAACATATCCACCACTAAATTATCGTAGCCAAAGTTCGAACCGCGATCACAAAGGATAATTTGATCATTACCGCATTCTTCAAACTTATCCACGATATTCCCCATTTGACCTGGGCTTAAGAATTGTGGTTTTTTCACGTTAATTACCGCACCGGTTTTTGCCATAGCTTCGACTAAATCAGTTTGACGAGCTAAGAATGCAGGCAACTGAATCACATCCACTACATCGGCAACAGGCTGACATTGATAGATTTCGTGCACATCGGTAATTACTTTCACGCCAAAGGTTTCTTTTAACTCTTGGAAAATTTTTAAACCTTCTTCCATACCTGGACCACGGTAAGAATGAATTGAAGAGCGGTTAGCTTTATCGAAAGATGCTTTAAAGACATAAGGCACCCCCAACTTTTCAGTCACTTTCACGTAAGCTTCACAAACTTGCATCGCCATATCTCGACTTTCAAGCACGTTCATCCCGCCGAAAAGCACAAAGGGTTTGTCATTTGCGACATCAATATTGCCAATTTTTACAATTTTATTTTGCATAATATTTCCTTTTTAATGGATGGCATTGGCATCTTTCAATGCTTCGCCTTTCAGTTCTAAAAGTTGAATTTTTAACAGAGAAGAAGTGGGATCATTTGGACATTGTTCCACAAAATATTCCAAATCCTCAATGGCGGAAAGATAAGCCCCCATTTGCGCCAACACTAAGCCACGATCGCGAATATCATAAGGATCTTTTCTTACCGCTAACAAGAATTCGATATAATTAAAAGCAAAATCGTTTTGTTCTTCACGAATTAAGGCATTCTTGGCGAGCTGACGGAAACGTGCGGTCAGCATCGGAATATCTGCTCGGGCTAAATCCTCAGGTTGAATTTGAGCGCCAAAACCAAAGGCGCCTTCATAGAGTTTTTTCAATTCATCCACTGAAATATATTTTCCACTCCAAGGATCAATAAATGCGACTTCACCATCTACTTCTGCACGTAAAATTAGTTGAGTCGGGAAATTTACGGGATAAATCGGTAATTTTAAACTTGCGGCGAAATAAAGAATTAAGGCGCCAAGACTTACGGGCATGCCTTCACGTTCTTCTAAAATATACGGAAGGCATAAATTGCGAGCATAGAAATAGTTGTCCGCATCGCAATGAAAGCCCCAGTCACCGTAAAATAGTTGCAATAGTTGATGAATTTGCCTTGAATTCTTTGTTTTTAGGGCATGAAGTATCACTTAAAAGAATAACTATGACTTTAAAAAGAACACTTAAAACTTTAGCTCTTGGAACGTTAATGCTTCTCTCTTCGAACGCAATTCACGCTCAAGATCTACTTGCAAGACAAGCTCCTGTAGATCGAAAGATGAAGGCTGTAGATACACTTGTTATGAAAAGCATTGCAATAAGAGAAAATCTTCAATCGCCTGCAGCGCAACTTTACGATGATTGGAACAACAAATTTGCTCATCGTCAAACTGCACTTCCAGACACTTTCAAAATTAATTTGCGTCATTTCTGTATGCCCACACCTAGCCGAGTTGTTACAAGTAACTTCGGAAGTCGCTGGGGCCGCCAACATAAAGGCTTGGATATAAAGGTTTATATTGGCGACACCATACGCGCAGCATTCTCTGGCAAGGTGCGCATCGTGAAATACGAGGCTGCGGGATACGGAAAGTATATCGTAATTAGGCATCCCAACGGATTGGAAACCATATATGGACACCTATCAAAACAATTGGTAACAGAAA